>JBGPBW010000424.1:0-2506 GCA_041481385.1 Puia sp. | reverse complement strand
AGTACGTTTGAATAAAACAATATCCGGGAGAAAATACCTCCCGGAATCGCTTTAACTTTTTTTCCCTGTACTGAATGAAAGCGGAACTGTACTGTTGGGAGGCGATATGCGAATATACCCCTGCATTTCCTGGTGCAGTGCAGAACAGAAGTCTGTGCAATAGAACGGGAAAATTCCTACCCGGTCAGGTTTCCATGCCAGCGTCTGCGTTTCACCGGGCATAACTAATAATTCTCCGGTGTTTGCACCTTTTACAGCAAAGCCATGTGGTATATCCCAGTCCTGTTCCAGGTTGGTAACATGGAAATAAACCACATCTCCCATTTTAACTCCTTCAACATTGTCAGGATTAAAATGTGAACGGATAGCGGTAAGATAAACATGCACTTCATTTCCTTTGCGTTCAACCCTCGCATATTTATCGCCTTTTGCGACCCATGGATTCTGATTGTCTTCTATCCTGTATATTTTTTGCGAATTTTTCATAATAAGATCCACAGGAATAGCTTCTGCATAGTGAGGCTCACCGATAGTTGGAAAATCAAGAAGAAGTTTCATCTTGTCACCGCTGATATCATACAACTGTGCGCTTTGACACAGTTCGGGCCCGGTCGGGAGATAACGATCTTTGGTTATTTTATTATATGCGATCACATATTTACCCCATGGCTTTCTGGTAGGACCGCCGGGCACACTTAAGTGACCGATCGAATAATAAGTAGGAACACGGTCAAGGACTTTCAGATCAGATAATCTCCATTTCACTATTTCCGATGATATAAAGAAAGAAGTATAAGCATTTCCATTGGCATCAAATTCGGTATGCAAAGGGCCAAGGCCGGGTTTCTGTACTTCGCCATGCAATACAGCTTCATATTTTAATACCGGAATGCCATCATAGTTACCATCATAATTTTTATCGGCAATTGCTTTTTGAATTTTGGTGAAAGAAAACACAGGAATCACAGCGGCCAGTTTACCGCTGCCTACAATGTATTCACCGGTAGGATCGGTATCACATCCGTGAGGTGATTTAGGACAGGGCATAAAATAAACCATATCCGGGCAATCTTTCGGATCAAGCATCAATACTTCTTTTTCCATTACCGAAGTGGCCATGTGCTTGTTTTCATCATATATATTGTGTGCAAAAGCAGTGGATTTCTTCATACCCTTGCCTGCTTTTACATACTCCTCGGCTTTTTTCCAGTTAACACAGAGAATAAAATCCTTGTCTTTCTGGCTGGCGTTTACTTCCAGCAGAGTACTTGCTTTTTCAGAATTATAACAACTAAAGAAGACCCATCCATGCGATACTGCTTTTCCTGCTCTTGCCAGGTCAAAATTTACCCCGGGTAATAAGATCTGAAAAGCGATATTCATTCTGCCCGAAGAGCTATCAATATGAATAAAACTTATTGTGCCTTTGAAATTTTGCTTATATGTATTGATCGGCACGTCCTGGTTATCCCCGATCGGAATACTGAAACGGGTTCCGGCTACTACATACTCCGAGTTTTGTGTAATGAAAGGAGAGGAGTGATTGCCGGCGCTGTTTGGAATCTCAATTATTTCCGCCGTACGGAATGTTTTCAGGTCCACCCGGGCAATACGGGGTGTATTATTGCCATTTCCAAATACCCAGCGGCCATCCTGTATGCCATCCGTTTCTGATAAGGCAATATGGTGCAGATCATCCCAGGGAACAAAACCATGCGAGGTATTCAGCATCGCTTTTGATTCTTCACTGTATCCGTATCCTTTTTCAGGATCAACAGAAAAAACAGGAATGACCCGGAACAAGCGGCCCGATGGTAAACCGTAGACAGCCATTTGTCCGCTGAAACCACCGGAAACAAAATCGTAAAACTCATCGTATTTGCCGGGAGCTACATAAACTTTTTGTGCGGCATCGCCGCTGATGGCAGATTGGGCGCCCTTGGGTTTACATCCCTGCATCCCAACGAAACCAACCACGGCTAATGTAATTACAAGCAGTGATCTGTGAATAGAGCATTTCATATAAAAGTTTTTAGAATGAAAAAAATAATTCGCTGTTTTAACCTGTGCGACAGGCTTTTTTATCCTGGTTGGTTTTCGTTTTTATCGTTGTCATTTCTCGCCGTCATTGTTGCGCTGAAACTCCAGCACTTTCCTGGCGTCATCCAGTACCAGGTGCTGATTCGGCATCCTGACCATACACAATTCAAGTAGTTTGCGGGCATCCGGATCATTATCCAGCATCATTTCTGTGTTCATGATCATATTCATGATCCATACAGGGGTCCTTCTTTTTGTAACATCTTTCCAACCGGGCCCCACCAGTTTTTCTTCAGTAAGTCTGTGACATGACCCGCATTTGAGTTCGTAAATTTCTTTACCAGCTGCTACCCAGTCTTTGTTTAGCGGATGCGTGATCTGGATTTCTGATTCATTAACAGCAGGGCCTTTTGTTTCATCATTTTTTTTGGTCAAATCCTGTATGTCTACAGGCTTTTCGTCCTTT
>JBGPBW010000423.1:0-2516 GCA_041481385.1 Puia sp. | reverse complement strand
TTTTCTGTCGAGGTTAAGATCAACCGTTTTTCCTTTACAGGTTCCCATTCCTGTTTTAAACGTTTGTAAATCTCAAAATCAGCATCACTATCCGGTCTTTTTTGTTTTAATCTTTCTCTTATAAGCGCCTCATCGGATACAATTTCAATAAAATGAATTCTGCCTGCATTCGCAGCTTCATCGATGAATTGTTTTCGAATATCTTCCTTATAAAATGTGGCATCCAGCACCGCGTTCTTATTTTGTCTGATGACCCTTCGCATCAGATCCAGCATTTCGTCATAAACCGATTGTTTTTCGCGTTCTGAATAGGTCCCGTCAGGAAACATTTTTTTTCTGATCCGGTCGCTGTTGATATAATCGGCATGAATCCGTTTGGCAAGACGGGAGGCGAAATAACTTTTTCCTGAACCGGGTAATCCGAATATAATAATGACCATGGAAAATCATTTTACTGTTTTTCGTAACGCCCCGTCATTTTTTCGATTTTAATTCGGTACATGATGTGTTTTACCCGGTTGGAATCATTCACTTCCCCGGACACTTCATGTTCGTGAGCATGTATGGTGCTGCTGGTCATCAATGTAAATACCCGGCTGAATAATACATCCCTTGCTTTTTTTGCATCTTCTTCTTTTTTTAGCTCCTCGAATTTCCCGAAAACGAGTATGCTTTGCCAGTTGGCCATGTCCGTCATCGTATCGATTTCAAAACAGACATTCGGATTTTTACGCAGGATACTTAGCTTGGTTCCTTCATTGGCCTGTCCGTAAATATATTCTCCATCATAGGCATAGGTTACCGGGACGATATAGGGATATTTCCCGTCCGTACAAGCCAGTCTGCCCAACACCTGGCTGGAGAGCACATTGATAATCTGGGGATCTGTAAGTTGTCCAAGCATGAGATGATTTTTTTAAAGGAATTTCAAATATGGCTAAGTACAAATTTAACGAAGGGGATTTGATTAGCTTATGACTATCGTCATGTATGGAGTCCATTTGGATGGGCGGATTAATTCATCGTCAAAACCGCAGCTCCCTGTATGAGTCCCTTTCTCAGATTTTCTATGGCTTGATTCGCATCGATCAATTTGAACTCCTGAATCTCAGTTTTCACAGGCACCTGAGGCGCCAGCTTAAAAAACTCCTCGCCATCCTTTCGGGTGAGATTGGCAACGGAGCTTATTTTTCTTTCTTCCCATAATATTTTGTAGGGAAAAGCGGGAATATCGCTCATATGGATTCCCCCGCAAACGACCATTCCGCCTTTATCCAGATCCCGTAGGGCTTTTGGAACGAGGCTACCGACGGGAGCAAAAATAATTGCAGCATCCAGTTTAACCGGAGGTGTTTCAGAAGAACCCCCGCTCCAGGAAGCGCCCAGGCTTGTTGCAAATGACTGGGTTTTTTTGTCCCCATCCCGGGTAAATGCATAAACTTTTTTGCCCTGGAAAATGGCCACCTGGATCAGGATATGTGCTGCTGCGCCAAATCCATAGATGCCGATATATTTCGCATGAGGGTCAAGCATACGATAAGAGCGGAAGCCAATCAGTCCGGCGCACAAAAGCGGCGAAGCAGACGCATTCCTATAACCCTCCGGCATTTTAAAACAATACTGCTGGTTCGCCACCGTGTATTCTGCAAATCCGCCGTCTATTGTATAGCCGGTAAAAAGGGCCCGGTCGCAAAGGTTCTCACGTCCACTCAGGCAATATGTACACTCACCGCAAGTATATCCGAGCCAGGGTATTCCTACCAGGTCCCCGTTTTTTAAAGACTCCACCTGGTCGCCGGTTTTTACCACCATGCCAATGATTTCATGACCTAAAATAAGTGGAAGTTTCGGGTGATCCAGTTCGCCGTCGATGATATGAAGATCCGTGCGGCATACACCGCAGGCAATCACTTTCACCAGCACCTGTCCGGCAGAAGGGGTTGGCACGGGTACGGACATATGCACCAGCGGTGATCCGGGTGACTGAAGCACCATGGCATTCATGACGGAAGGCAGATCCATTATTAAAAAGAAAACTCCCTTTCGAAAATTTTTAACTGGTTATCCACTACGTTAATTCCGGGAGCTAACCATACGGCTGATTCAACGTCTTCCTTTTCACTTATGGAATGAACTTTCCCACGAATAACCGCAGTGCTTCCGTTAACATCTACTGAAATATTTTCCGCATCAATCAAAGCACTGCGTTGTAGCGCGGCCCTGATCTTCGATTTTAAATCAGCTACAGAAACAACCGGCTTAACGGCAATAAAATTATAAACCATTTTTATGCCAGCCAGATTTTCAATTGCTTTTTTTGCCGCGGTGCGTTGGTATTCCCATTCCACATCTCCTTCCAGCGTTACGACTCCGTTTTCCACTTTGATTTTGATCTTATCCTCCCTTACTGCCGTGTGCCATTTCAGGGCATTTAAAATAACTTCAGCAATTTCGGTATCTGTTCTTTTGAAAGCGGGAGATATACCAACCTGTATATCTTCAGCAACTGCTTTCAC
>JBGPBW010000422.1:0-2531 GCA_041481385.1 Puia sp. | reverse complement strand
ATTGGAATCGGATCCGAACAGATTCCCCGGTATAAACCATCCGATAATTCCCGCGGCGATTGCAGGCAGAAAAACAATGGAAATGATTTTTGAAAAAGCCATATCCTCTTTTTGTACCGGTTTGATCACATCAGCATGTTTAATATATTTCTGTCCGGAGGCAAAAATGATCAAACTAAGGACCATGCCGAACCCCGCTGCTGCAAAAGCATATCCCCAGGACTAGTTGATTCGCAGGAAGGCAGCGACAAAATTGCATACAAAGGCACCGATATTGATCCCCATGTAAAAGATATTGTAGGCAACATCTTTCTTTGAACGGAGCTCTTCCTTATTGTAGATGTTTCCCAGCAGGGTGCTGATATTCGGTTTGAAAAATCCGTTACCCACAATCACACAGGCCAGGGCGATATACAATAATCCCCCGCTGTGGGGGACCGACATCAGGAAATAACCGAGTGCCATTAAAGAGCCGCCTAAAAAGATGGATAAGCGATACCCGAAATACCGGTCAGCGACCAGACCTCCAATGAAAGGGGTGAGATAAACGAGAGCAATATATGATCCCGTGATATCAGCAGCCAGACTAACGTCCATCCCCCTTCCTCCGTTGGCAATCGTATCGTGAAGAAAAAGATAAAGAATACCAACCATCAAATAATAACCGAATCTTTCCCACATCTCCGTAAAAAATAAAACGTATAGACCCCGGGGATGTCCTTTCTGCGGAAGGGCTGTATTCATGTGTTTCAAATTTCTTTGAAGAAAATGCGTTATTGAATCGCCTAAAGTAACATTAATTTAGTCATCGCAAATCACAGAGCTCGCTGCCATTCATAAAATTATTTTTTAGTTCTGGTAATGAATAGTGAATTTCGAGCCTGATCAAAAACGACCCATGAATATTTTAATATTAGGTGGAGGGGGAAGGGAACATGCGCTGGCCTGGAAAATTGCGCAGAGTAAAGCATGCTCTGCACTGTTCATAGGCCCCGGAAATGCAGGCACAGCTGCATTTGGCAGGAATTTACCGCTGGATCCAACCAATTTTCAGGAAGTCGGAAAAGCTTGTCTGGAACACGAAATCCAGATGGTATTAGTAGGTCCGGAAGAACCCCTCGTGAAAGGCATCGTAGATTATTTCGCGGCAGATAAAAACTTAAGTCATATTCCTGTGATCGGACCCTCTGCTTCAGCGGCGAGGCTGGAAGGAAGCAAGGCTTTTTCAAAACAATTCATGCTAAAACATGGAATTCCGACAGCAGCATACAAAGAATTTGACGCAGATCAATTTAATGAGGGTTCTGAATATGTAAAGAACCATACCCTGCCTGTAGTTTTGAAAGCAGACGGGCTGGCTGCCGGCAAAGGGGTAATCATATGTCAAAGCCATATTGAAGCCATGGCTGAATTTGAGCTCATGCTGCAGCAGGATAAGTTCGGGGAAGCAGGCCGGAGGATTGTAGTAGAAGAATTCCTGGACGGAATTGAATTGTCGGTTTTTGTACTTACTGACGGTGACCATTATGTGCTTTTGCCGGAAGCAAAGGACTATAAAAAAATAGGGGAAGGGGATAAGGGCCCGAATACAGGAGGTATGGGAGCTGTAAGTCCGGTCCCTTTTGCTGACCGGGTATTTATGCAGAAAGTGAAGGAAAGGATCATCGATCCCACGATTCGCGGCCTCAAAGCAGATGGTATAGAATACCGGGGTTTCATTTTTATCGGGCTGATCAAAGTAAACGATGAACCTATGGTGATCGAATACAATTGCCGCCTGGGCGATCCGGAAACGGAAGTGGTGATTCCACGACTTAGGAATGATTTCGTAGAACTATTGCAGGCGGTGGCCGATAAAAAGTTGCATGAAAAAAGCATTGAAATCGATACCCGTGCCGCAGCCACCATGGTGGCTGTAAGCAGAGGGTATCCCGGCAGTTACGAAAAAGGATTTCCCATTTACGGACTAAAAACTGAACATCCTGACAGCCTCGTTTTTCATTCAGGTACCCAGTCGCTAAACGGACAGGTGGTTACGAGTGGCGGAAGGGTGCTTTGCGTCACTTCTTATGCCAGTTCATTACAGGATGCCATCCGTAAATCCATGGAAGTGCTAACTCATATCGATTTCGACGGCATATATTTCAGAAGGGATATCGGGTACGAATTCCTCTGATCTGACCAGGCTTTCGGGTTTTACCGTTTTTTCCACGAACCTTTCTGAAACGAATCGGGAAATTCTCCAATGAACGGGTTATCTCCCTTAGTGAAAAATCTTCCGGCCAGGATCTGATTGCGGTCACATCTTGCAAAGCAGCTTTAGAATAAACTCAACTTATTAAGAAATAACCTGATGAATATAGCGTTCAGTGCAGGATAGCGGTGGTTAATGTTCACTTTGTTAATTCCGATTATTTCCGTCAATTTTGCATCCATCGTAACAGAATATAAATCTGACCTTATAAAATGGGATTATTCAATTTCCTGACGCAAGAGATTGCCATGGATCTGGGCACGGCAAACACCCTGAT
>JBGPBW010000421.1:0-2536 GCA_041481385.1 Puia sp. | reverse complement strand
TTGGCGAAAAAGCTTTTTGTTCGGGCGCCTCATTCAAAGAGCTTTCGCAAATAAAAAACAGTCACGAAGGGGAAGTTTTTTTCAGCGGGTTTGCACACATCATCAATTGTATGAGAAAATGTCCCAAATTCATCATTGCGCGAATTCAGGGTAAATGTGTCGGAGGCGGTGTAGGGATCGTTGCAGCCGCGGACTATGCCATTGCACTTACGGGTGCAGATATTAAATTGAGTGAACTGGAAATCGGAATAGGTCCTTTTGTAATCGGACCGGCTGTTGAAAGAAAACTTGGACTTTCTGCTTTTTCGCAGCTTGCGATCGACGCAGCATCCTGGCGGACGGCCGAATGGGCAAAAAGCCGCGGGCTGTATTCTGAAGTGCATACGAATCTACAGGACCTTGATGATTCCCTGGAAATACTTGTAAAACATCTCAGCCTGTTAAGTATGCCGGCAATGATGGAAATAAAGAAAATATTATGGCAGGGCACTGCTCACTGGGATCAGTTACTGACCGAACGCGCTAAGATCAGCGGTCACCTGATCACCAGCGAAATGGCGCAGAAAGCCATCAGGATGTTTAATAAAGTATAGAGCGGAACTGGATGTAAGTATTCCTTTTGAACAATGTGGAAGTGTGGAAGTATGGAAATGTACCTGGATGTGAAAATGAAATTTCTAATTAAATTTTAAATTTCATTTTCACCTTCTCACATCTCCACACTTCCACACTTCCACATTGTGACAAATGGGGTCTTCCAATTACTCCGCTCCCAAGTCACTATAGGTATACAAAGGATCCAGTGAACTATCCGGTGTCATTGTGAATATTGTATTTAACAGGCCATCTTTTAATCCATAGACCATTCCGTGAAGTTCAGGACCTTTTCGGTGTTTCCAGGCGCGTTGGATGATGGATGTTTTAGCGAGATGTAATACCTGTTCCTGTACATTCAATTCGGTAAGCCGGTCCTCTCTTTTTTCCTGATTCGGAATCGATTCCAGTTCATCACGATGAAGACGGTACACATCTTTGATATTCCGAAGCCACATATTCAACACTTGTTTGAAGTCGTGGTTAGTCATTGCTGCTTTAATGCCCCCGCACCCATAGTGGCCGCAGATTATTACATGTTTAACTTTCAAATGCACTACGGCATATTCCAGAACGCTCAGCAGATTCACATCGGTGTGAATCACCATATTCGCGATGTTGCGGTGAACGAATATTTCCCCCGGTTGGGTTCCGGTAATTTCATTGGCAGGTACGCGGCTATCACTGCACCCAATCCAAAGAAACTCGGGTGTCTGAATCAGGGAGAGCCGCTTGAAATATTCCGGATCATCAAACTTTTTTTCAGCTGCCCAGGCTTTATTCTCCAGTAATAGTTTATTTATGGATTCCATATTAAAAATCATTTAATATTAGTGTAAACTGTTCGTTTTGTAATCGCCAATAGTAGATTGATCAAATACCAACTGATGCCCGGCTTTAAGAAGACTTTTTTTAATTTCCACACGGATATTCTTCAAATGAGCATGTTGCAAATACTCATTGATTACATCTATTATGTCCATGTCGATGAAATCCGATCTGGTCATGTCGATCAACACATAAGAATCAGGAGGAACGGATTCCAGTTTTTCTTTTACGATGGGTTTATTTAAAAAGGAAATGTCTTTTCTGAAACGAACCAGGTATTTATCGTCATCCTGTATCACCATGACTGCTGATTTGAAATTACTCCTGACCAGGGAGAACAAAGCCACCACAGTTCCAATCAGAATGCCTATTAGCAAATCCGTAAATAATATCGCGATCAGGGTCACGATGAACGGCACAAACTGATCCCAGCCCTTTTTATACATGGATTTAAAAATGGTGGGTTTGACGAGTTTATAACCGGTCATGATCAGAATGGCTGCGAGTGCACTCAGCGGAATTTTATTCAATAAGCCGGGGATAAACAATACACTCAGGAGGATAAGCAGTCCATGCATTATAGCAGACAATTTGCTTTTTGCGCCGGCTTCCACATTGGCCGAACCCCTGACGATAACAGAGGTGAGCGGTAAACCTCCCAATAGTCCGGAAATCAGATTACCAACTCCCTGTGCTTTAAGTTCACGATTGGCGGGTGTTCTTCGTTTCAGGGGATCCAGTTTGTCAACCGCTTCGATGCCGAGAAGTGTTTCAATGCTGCCTATCAGGGCAATGGTCAATCCGGTAATCCATACATCGGCATTGTTCAGATACTCCCATTTTGGAAACATAAATAACCCGGAAAATGAAGAAAAGCTGGTGGCAACAGGCAGGTTGACCAACTGACTTGTACTTAATGAAAACGGGGTTCCCCCGGTGGCAAAAAAAACATTGATTAATATGCCCACCACCACTACAACCAATGGTCCTGGGAGATTCTTAAAAAATTTTATTTTTTTAATATTTGGCCTGTCCCAGATCAGTAAAATGAAGATGGACAGAATGCCGATTATTAAAGCAATCGGAGTTATATTGTTCACTGAATTGATTAATT
>JBGPBW010000420.1:0-2548 GCA_041481385.1 Puia sp. | reverse complement strand
TCAGGCCGGTTCAATATTATTTAACCAGGCGAATTGCTCAGGTTGCCACCGTCCGACCATCACGACCGGTCCCGATTTCAATATTCCCCAGTTAAGCGGTCAGCGCATTCATCCATACACCGATTTACTGTTACATGATATGGGTGAAGGATTATCTGACAATCGTCCGGATTTTCTGGCCACCGGAAGAGAATGGAGAACACAGCCCTTATGGGGGTTGGGCCTCCTGCAGCGAACTACCGGTACGGCATTCTATCTGCACGACGGCCGCGCGCGTACAATTGAAGAAGCCATTCTCTGGCATGACGGGGAAGCGGCGAAGTCGAAACAGGCATTTGCTGAACTGACCAGGGAGCAAAGAATGCAGCTGATGAAATTTTTGAATTCACTCTGATTCATCCGGGCTTCCGGCTTATCTTCGAAAATTAAAAATAACAATATGAAGACGGGCGTTGTCGGATATGGTGCGGCTGCTCAGTTTATGCACCTGCCTTTTATCATTACCCATCCGGAATTGGAACTGCAAACCATCCTGCAGCGTCATGGGGACTCAGCAAAGGAGAAATATCCGTCCGTGCAGATCGTGCGCAGCCTGGAAGAGATGCTGACCGACGAAAGTCTGGAGCTCATCGTGATCACTACTCCCAACGACTCACACTTTGACTATGCATTCCGATCTCTGGAAGCCGGCAAACATGTGCTATTGGAAAAGCCGTTCACGATAACTTCTGACGATGCAAAAAAACTGATTGCCCAGGCGGCAAAAAAAAATCGCATCCTGAGCGTTTATCAAAACCGACGTTATGTTTCTGATTTTTTGACGATCCGCCAGTTACTGAAAGAAAATGTTCTGGGTGAGGTCGTTGAATTTGAAGCGCATTACGATCGCTACCGTTTCGAACAAAAACCAGGAGCCTGGCGGGAAGAAAATTTGCCAGGCAGCGGTATACTGTATGACCTCGGTGCCCATCTCATAGACCAGGCTTTCTGTCTATTCGGAATACCTAAATTTATCACATCCGATATCCGCATCCAGCGGCCTCATGCGAGGACCACAGATTATTTTGAGCTTTGGCTCGACTATGGTTTTACTAAAATCATTTTAAAATCGGGTATGCTTGTCCGTGAGCCTGGCCCGCGTTATTCCATTCATGGCAAACATGGATCTTTTCTTAAATATGGCGAGGATCCTCAGGAAGCCCTGCTTCGCAAAGGTATTCTTCCCACTGCTCCGGACTGGGGACGGGAAGCTGAAGAATCTTATGGTCTGCTTCATACGGAAATTGGCGGTAAGTTGGTCAAAGAAAAAATTCCATCCCTTCCGGGAAACTATGGCGGCCTTTACACGGATCTTTACAATACCATTCGAAGGGGCGAGCCGCTGCGTGTAAAACCTGAACACGGATACAATACGATTCGGTTAATCGAACTGGCGACAGAAAGCAATGAAAAAAAATGCAGGGTGGCCTGTACGGGTCTGATGGAAGTTGAATATCCCTAAACCGTCAGCAGGCTGCAGCCCCGGATATCACTATTGTCCATCCTGCCCAGTACTTCAAAACTGCCATCGGCATAAAGTCTGGCTATGTCGTCTGTCGCAATGAATCCAACGGAATCTCTGTTGGCCAGGTCGATAATATTGAGCAATCCTTCGCCGGTTTCACTCAGGTGAAGCGGGTCATCTTCATCACGAATCAGCATTTTCATCCAGGGAACCGGTTTGTATATTCCTTCCCCCACGGAATAAGCCTGTGACAAAAGTTCCGTCATACCATATTCAGAATGTATTCGGGGTAAACCTAATTTTTTTTTCAGGAGCTCATGCAGCTCGATTCTTGTAAGTTCCCGCCTTCGGCCTTTCATACCACCCGTTTCCATGACAAGGGTATTGGATAATTGCATGGAATATTGTTCAGCAAAATCCAATAATGCAAAACTGACACCGATCAGGAGAGTCCTTTGATTATTTTTTTCGAGTTCCTGCAAAACAGCATATAGTTTTTCAAATTCATATAAGTAAAAACCACTTTGTCCGTGGCCGCTGCGCCGGATGAGATCATCTACCATAAAAACCAGGGACGAGCCATCTCTTTCGAGATAGGCAGGTAACAATCCAAGAATACAGTATTCCTGCGGATCTCCAAAGAAATATTCAAATCCTTTAACGAAACTTTCACGGTAAAGATCTGCGTCACGCACCGGGTGTGTGGCCCTGACCTGCCCCGTAGTTCCGCTGCTCTCAAAAACGATTTCAGGCTGATAGTTCCCTGTGATCAGGTTTGCCGATTTAAAAAAAGAGACCGGAAGAAAGGGAATCTGCGTTAATGTCTTCACCCTGGACGGACTGGCCTGGAATTGATCAGCGAATGAACGGTAGAAAAAATTTTCCCGATACTGGAACCCGAAAAGTTCTATGGCTCTTTCGTTAAATGCTACGGGCAACCCGGTAAAGATCCCTGCGTATTTAAAAGAAGATGGCTGGCTTTTCATATCCTTTGGAAATGGAGTGTCCGATCGAAAGTTTAACCGGTACAATACTAAAGCTTTT
>JBGPBW010000419.1:0-2591 GCA_041481385.1 Puia sp. | reverse complement strand
GTCACTTTAAAATCCATATCGCCCAGGTGATCTTCGTCGCCCAGAATATCGGTCAGTACAGCATATTTCTGGTCCGTAGATCTGGAGATCAGACCCATCGCCACACCGCTCACATGTTTGTTAAAGGGTACACCGGCATCCATCAGGGCAAGAGAACCCGCACATACCGTAGCCATGGATGAAGATCCATTGGATTCCAGTACATCACTCACCACCCGCACCGTATAAGGATAGTCCTTGCCCGGCATCATTTTTTTTAGGGACCGCATGGCCAGGTTGCCATGACCCACTTCCCGTCTTGCCGGAGCCCGCATCATTTTCACCTCACCCGTGGAGAAGGGAGGAAAATTGTAATGAAGAATAAATTTAGTGTAGTCCGATTTCGCCGCACTTTCCACCAGGAGTTCATCCAATGGTGTGCCGAGCGTAACCGTAGTCAGGGACTGTGTCTCTCCCCTTGTAAATAATGCAGATCCATGGGGCGTCGGCAATGGATCTGTTTCCATGGCCAGGGGGCGAACCTGGTCCAGCCGTCGGCCATCCAAACGGATTTTTTCATCCACAATCATATTGCGCACGATTTCCCATTGCAGGTCGGCATAATATTTCTTTGCCAGTTTTTTATCGATGTCGGTTGCTTCAGCGCCCAGGCTCTCAACGAGTTCCTTTTTCAGCTGGTCAAAAGCTTCACTGCGCTCATGTTTACTACTCCCGGCTTTTGATATCAGATAAATTTTATCTTTCGTGAAGGCTTTCACTTTTTCATGCAGCTCCTCGTTCGTTTCAGGTTTTTTATAATCTCTTTTTTCCTTGACACCTACTTTATCGCGGAGTTCCAGCTGGGCCCTGATCTGAACCCCAATCGCATCATGGCCAACCTGAAGTGCCTGAATAAGATCCTCTTCACTACATTCGTTCGCTTCACCTTCCACCATCATCAGATTTTTATCTGTTGAGGCAATCAGGAATTCCAGGGAGGAGGCCTCCAGTTGGGAACGTGTTGGATTGACGATAAACTTTCCGTCTACTTTAGCAACTCTTACTTCGCTGATCGGTTCCTTGATGGGTATGTCAGAAATGGTCAAGGCAGCTGAAGCAGCCAAACCCGCCAATGCATCCGGCATGATTTCCGGATCGCTGGAAATGAGGGTAACCAGCACCTGTACATCACAGAAATAATCTTCCGGAAATAAGGGGCGTAAAGCACGGTCTATTAATCGGCTGGTGAGTACTTCATAATCGTTGAGGCGGGCCTCTCTCTTAAAAAAAGAACCCGGTATCCTGCCCGCAGAAGCAAATTTTTCCTGATAGTCCACGGAAAGCGGGAAAAAATCCTGTCCTTCACGGGGTTCCTTGTTGGCTACAACTGTGGCCAGTATAATACAATTTCCCTGGCGCAGCGTCACGGCACCATCTGCCTGACGGGCAAGTTTTCCTGTTTCTATGGAAATTGGTAATCCATCCCCGGTAGAAAAGGTTACGCTAAAAGGCTGTGATAACATAATGAATCTTTTGTAATAAGTCGGTCTGAACAGTATGCAGGAGGTATCCTGAAATGTTTAAACCGAAAATGAAACCCGCTTTCTCAAAAAATGAACCCAACGCATGCGTTGGGATGTTGTTTATTTTCTGAGACCGATTTTCTCGATCAGCTGGCGGTAGTTTTGCAGGTCGTTATTGCTCAGGTAAGTCAATAGTCTTTTTCTTTTACCGACAAGCTGCATCAGCCCCCGGTGTGTAGAGAAATCTTTTTTATTTTCCTGAAGGTGCTCGGAAATTCGGTTGATCCGTTCAGTCAGTAACGCGATCTGCGCTTCGATTGATCCGGTATTTGTTGTGTTCGTTCCGAACTTTGTGAAGAATTCCGCTGTTTTTTCTTTTGTCAAATAAGGCATCTCAATTTTTTTAAGGCATCCAAGTAATATTCTACTAATTTGTGCGCGAAGGTAGAGAATTATTTGCGAATTATGACGTTTCATTCAAAATCCCCGGTAATGGATCAGCCCATATTCATATGAATTCCTACCTATATCCATTTGACGGCAAGCTGGTTATCGTGACGGTCATATCGGATCTGGCGACCGATTCCCGGGTCCACCGGACTTGTCAAACCCTGCTTGAAAACGGTTACCGTGTACTTTTAATCGGCTCGTTAAAAAAAGGAAGTATAGAGCTGAAATCACGTGATTATCAAACGGATAGACTAAAAACCTGGTTTAAGAGCTCCGCTCTTTTTTACATTGAGTTCAATTTCCGCCTGTTTTTTCGCGTCATCCGCGTACCTGCCGATATTTACCTGGGAAACGACCTGGATGTTATGCCTGCTACACTCGGGGTAGCCCGTCTCAGGAAAAAGCCGATCGTATATGACAGCCATGAATATTTTCTGGGTATGGCGGGGATGGATCAGAAACCACTGCGGCGTTCAATCTGGAAATTCATCGAAACCCGGGTTTTCGCCAATCTGAAATATATATATACAGTATCCGAATCCATACGGAACATATATCGCCGGGATTACCAGAAAAAACTGAAGGTGGTACGTAATACCCCAATGCTCCATACCGGGGCATCTGAACTTACAGAAGAAG
>JBGPBW010000418.1:0-2599 GCA_041481385.1 Puia sp. | reverse complement strand
TGCCTTCCTGGAATCGAAATGGAAAACGATGGTTCCGGAGCGACCATTTGAATATCGTTTTCTGGACGAAGATTATGATAAGTTGTACAAAACAGAGCTCAGGCTTTCTATATTCATGAATATATTTTCCGGTTTAGCGATCATACTCGCCTGTCTGGGTTTATTCGGATTGTCGTCCTATGCTGTTCAACAACGGGTAAAAGAAATCGGGGTGCGCAAAGTGCTGGGCGCTTCCATCAACAATATTGTTTTACTCTTATCACGGGGTTTTATCTGGCTCACTTGTATCGCCCTGCTCATCGCCTTCCCTCTGGCGTGGTGGTGTATGAGTCAATGGCTTTCAGATTTTGCGTATCGGACAAATAATGATCCGTCCATTTATTTTTTTGCGGGCGTCTTAGTCCTTGCGCTTTCGCTACTAACAGTAGTGTTCCAGGCGATCAGAGCGGCAAGGGCTAACCCGATAAAAAATCTCAGAACAGAATGATGTATTCGGCAAATAATTGATAAATCACAACTTGCAGTTAAAATAACGTACCCGTTCATCAGGTTTAGCACGAAATTTCTATTTTGTTCTGCAATCAACCATTTTGAAATCTTTAAGCCCTATTCTCATTTTCCTGTTAACAGGAATTTCAGGTTTTACCCAAACTATCAGCAGAACGGCCAATGCCGGCAGTTATTTTGCAGGTTATCAGAATATCATAACAACGGATTCAGCCAGGATCTACAAACCCGGAACATCACCAAATGAAAAGTTTCATTTTCGCCCTATTGAAATAGATGTCTGGTACCCCGCCACAGGACCTCATTCCAAATCCCCCATGCGATATGGTGAATTTCTCAATTTACTGGAACAAAGGTC
Organism: Puia sp.; assembly: GCA_041481385.1. Lineage (GTDB taxonomy): Bacteria > Bacteroidota > Bacteroidia > Chitinophagales > Chitinophagaceae > Puia. The sequence goes on along the minus strand of JBGPBW010000418.1, from coordinate 1,734 downwards.
CAACCGTTTTCAGGACGATACCGTTTACAAAAATCTAAGTTCTGATCTGGTACAATACATATGTGCAAATCTGAATATCCGGGATACATCTGCAATGACGAATTATAAAACGGCGAGCTGGCTGAATGCGGAGCCGGTTATACAACATTTTCCCCTGATCATATATATGTCATCATATAACGGAATGAGTTTTGAAAATATTAACCTGTTTGAAAATCTGTCTTCTCATGGGTATATCGTTGCCTGTATAACTTCTGTTGGAACTTATCCGGGAAATATGAGCATGAAAAAAACTGACCTTATGGAACAAGTCGGAGACGGCGCCTTCGCCATACAATTATTGAAAAATAAAAATAACACAGACTCAAATCAAATCGGAGCGATCGGTTATAGCTGGGGCGGACTGTCAGCATGGATATTATCTCAAAAGCAGAAAGATATAAAAGCTATTATCTCCTGGGACGGCTCCGAAATGCATCACTACGGAGAAACAGCAGAGGAGGATAATGATTTCGATTCTATCAGAAGATCATTTTTTTCCGCCGGTACAAAAAGTCCTGTGGAATATGCCTACCTGGCAAGTGGATTTAAACAGGATGAACAACAGGCTGATTCAATTTTTAATATTTTTCTTTCCTCAGGTTTCCCGAAGCAATACGTCCGTTTTGTGAAAGCAAAACACGAAGACTTTTCCTGCCTGCCCTCGCTGGCAGCAAGCATTTCACAAATAACAAATGGCTCTGTCGAACTGTACAGGCTTATCAATCAGCTTTCACTGGATTATTTCAATCAATATCTCAAAATTGAGGGTAACTCATTCACCCGTCAATTGAACAGCATGTATACTAAACATTTGGGAGACAGTCTTTTCCCGGATACTCAGTTCAGGAAAAAGACCGGAATTCTGATAAAGGGGAAAATCATTGAAATGAACAGTAAGTTGGGTTTGGCTTATGTGAATATCGGAATTCCAGATAAAAACAGGGGTACTGTATCTGGTCGCGATGGAAGTTTCGAGATGAGTGTAGACTCGCTTACTCTGACTGACTCTCTGAAAATATCCATGGTAGGGTACAAAAGCCACACATACGGTATATCAGATTTATTGAAACATCCTAAACCTCTTATCATATCGCTTCAGGAACAGGAAACTGAATTGGAGCCAGTCATAGTTACTCAAAAAAAATTAGTGACCAGGACATTGGGTAACACCACGACATCAACATTTGTAAGCGTGGGGTTGCCATTGAAATTCCTGGGGTCTGAAATAGGTATCCGGATAAACCTCGGAAAAAAACCAGTGCTGATTAAAAATTTTATATTTAATATTTCCGACAGCCGTCTGGATACAGCGGTTTTCAGATTGAATATTTACCTTTTCAAAAATCGAACTCCCCGGGAGAATATATTACATGATAATATTATAGTTGGCGTTGGAAAAAGAACCGGAAAATATATTATCCCTTTAAGCGACTACAAATTATTCATGAAAGACGATATCCTGATCTCCCTGGAATGGATAGAAGGATCAGCTTCCGCCGCAGGTCATGGAGCCATATTTTTGTCAGCTGCCTTTCTTAATTCCCCAACCTGGCACCGGTTAACCAGTCAGGGCAAATGGAAAAAAGCCAATGGCCTGGGAGTTGGTTTTCATATTGAGGTTCAAAAATTATAGATACACCCAGGTCTCATTCCTTATACCCGATTTCCCTGCGCGCAGAATCAACCCAGGTT
>JBGPBW010000417.1:0-2627 GCA_041481385.1 Puia sp. | reverse complement strand
CCGGTGGATGGCTTCCATTGATAAGAAACTATATTACCCGTCACCGAGACGTTCAGCGTAGTACTTTCTCCGGGAGTTATAGTTAAATCCGGCCCCATGATCAACACGGGGAGGGGGTTGACCACTATGGCGATCTGAGAAGTTATTCCACACTGACCCGCCGCGGGAGTAAAAGTATATAAAGTACGGCCGGGGTTTGTGGTGTTGATCGAAGAAGGACTCCAGATTCCGTTAACTCCTTCCTTCGACGTTGGCGGTAGTGCCGGCGCCACGTCTTTCAGGCAAAATGAATCGGCTATTGTTGGAAAAGTTGGTGAGATACTGCTAACGATTGTAACGTTTAAAGAAACCGGAATTGCGCAATTGTCCGCGGTTAATGGTGTAAACTTGTAAGCCGCAGTTCCAAGGACAGATGTATTGATGCTGGCCGGATTCCAGGTTCCGGCAATTCCTTCCTTCGATGTTGGTGGCAGCGCCGGCGATGTAGAATTTTGACAAAGCGGCCCGATCGCATCAAATGTCGGTGTAACCGTTGCGCGTACAGTTAACACAATAATATTTGATGTGGCGGGGCCGCCCGCACAAGGCAGGTTGGCTGTTACGACACAGCTTACTGCATCGTTGTTGACAAAGCTGTTGCTGCTGTACACAGGACTATTCGTACCCACTTTTTGGCCATTTAACAGCCATTGATAAGCAGGTGAATTTCCAGCGTTGACAGCTGTTGCGGTAAAGCTGACCTGGGTACCCGTACAAATATTTGTTGCCGAAGAACTGATCGTTACTGTCGGAAAAACATTGGGATTAATAACTACTGCCGTGCTGGCCGTGTCAGAAGAACAACCATTTGCATCGGAGGCTACGGCGATCCAGGTTCCGGAATATGCTGCAGTAACATTGTCAAAAACGGCGGTACTGGTGTACTGGCCACCCCCCAGACCCGCGCCTGGATTTTCTATCAAATATGTTGTACCTGGTATGGCTGGTGCGGATAAAATAAGTTGACTCCCGCTACAGACGGGACTATTTGATGTGAATACCGGCGTAGGCAATTTAGGGATTACATTCACTCTAATTGATTTGGTTATCAGACCGCCGCCCGGACCCGGGCATGCATCGTTAATCAGAGCAGTATATACTACATTAGCACCGGGATTAACCTGGATCACTGAATCACCATTGAATTGCGGTAGCCCCAGCCATGCAAAGCTGTAAGGAGGCACGCCATAATACCCTCTGGCTGTCAGTGTCACCGGAGCGCCTGCACAAGTGGTTTGCGGCGATGCCGTCAGGGAAGCAGAGTCAAATGTTCGTCCCACTAAGGTTATCGTTAAATCTCTGGAGGCTCCAATGCATGATCCATCACAACCCTCGGGACCATTGCACTTTCTATAGAAATAAAAACTAAAAGGAATATTTTGGGGACCGCAAACCGGGACTGGAAGACAGCTGGCCAGGTTGGTTCCGTTTTTCAATAATATGCTTTGATTTAGAAAATTCTGCGGTCCGGCACGGTCAGCAGTTCCTACCCACATTTGAGAAACACATCCACCATTTATTGCAAATGAAAAAGCTCCGTCCTGGCCAACACAGGGAGCGTTTGCAATAAATCCAAAAGAAAACATGGCATCGATAAGTGTTGCCTGAGGCGGTGAGGGTACCATAAAATTGTAAACGCAAGCAGTATCCAGGCTGCAATTCTGATTCGAGTGCGATCCGGTAATCATATCTTTCTTCAGCTTGCCCACATCCTGCACCAGGGGATCTATAACGACATCGCCCATCCTGACCCGGGCATTCAGGAAATCGCTGTTGATGGCCAGTGTCAATTTATTCTGGTCAAGATAATACGGAATGAATTGGTAGGTTGCAGATGGATTTTCTTTTTGGTACATGACCCCTTCTTTTATGTGAAAAACGGTCATTGCACTTACGCGAAAATCAGCAGAAGAGACCAAACCATTTCCAGGCAGTCCCTTTGAAAATGAGAAATTGCCTTGGTGTCTGTTTAAGAATGAATCTCTGAAAAGCAGTGTTTTATAGTTGGAGAATTTGTTGGCGTGTACGATAAAATTGGTTTTAATTGAACCTCCCGACACTTTCATTTCTGCGTCAATACCGGGAAAAATATTTTTAATGGCGATTCCATCATCTCCGGCTGTATAATGCGACCAGTCAGCGGTAGCTAATAACCTTTCAGGACCCCCATTTTTTCCATACAATTTCCAATTGTTGAAATAGGTTTTACCATCAGGAGTAATGATATAAGATGATTTTCTTTTCATATCAAAACCCAACGGATCTTCCTGGTTCGATGCTTCATAAACCAATTGGCCTTTTGGACTTAGCCGGGTGTCAATGGTAATCCATTGTCCGTTTTTTTTGAAATGCATGGGGCCTGATGACCGTTGAGAATAAAAAATCGACGGAGTGTCTTTATTTATGTAGAATTTGTAATCAATCGCTCTTTTTTTAAAAAGTTCAACCGCACTTTTATTAGGGCTGTAATTATCACCAAAATTTGCGTCGGAATGGCGCAGGTAATCCTTATTTTTTGCGATCCATAATTTTCCGCGGTTTGTATATTTTCTCGTGAAGCTGGTAAAGTTATTTTTTACAACTGACAT
>JBGPBW010000416.1:0-2630 GCA_041481385.1 Puia sp. | reverse complement strand
TTCTCCGGGAACATTCCTGTTTTTTCTATGACTTCCTTTTTTACCATCATTGCACAGCCGTGAGCACCATAAGTGGGGCCGGGAATTTCATATTGACCCTCATCCACAGCTCCGTCGCCGACTGTAGAAGTTCTTCCGGTAAAAGGATTCATTCTCCGGAATCCCGCATACTGAATGATGCTGCGGTTGTCAAAATATTTAATCTTAGGGCAGACGACTCCGACCCCAGTGTTTTCATTAAATGGTAAAATCAGTTTTTGCAGAATATCCGGCGTCAGTTCAGTGTCATTATTTACAATAAAAACAAAATCGCCCTTTGCCATGCGGATACCCCAGTTGTTACCTCCGGCGAATCCAAGATTTTTATTACTGTGCAACAAACGAGTGTGTGGATACAAGGAAGGGTTAAATACCGTTTCGGGATTTATCTGGGAGGCCATATCGCAAACCAGAATCTCATAATTACTATAGAGAAGCTTTTTTGCAGATTCTAAAAACTCCTTGGTAACGGCAGCCTGATTATAATTCAGGGTTATTATGGAAACAAGTGGCTGGCCAACTTCTCCGTGAATATTCATTCCGGGAAGTTAATACGGAAAGGGCAGCCATAAAAACTACGCGCTTGATTTCTGGATCAATGCAGATGGAGTATTAGCCATAATCCAGAGGTCATACATGAAATTGTACTTATTGGCATAGTCAATATCCAGGTTGATTCTTTCCTCAGCGGACATGTCTTCACGGCCCCGTTTCTTAATCTGCCAGAGTCCCGTGATGCCTGCTGGCGCAAGGAAACGTTGTGCACACTGATTCGTGGTCAGGGTTGCTGCCTCATAAAGCGGTAGGGGACGATTACCTACCAGGGACATATCGCCCAGTAATACATTCATCAACTGAGGCAATTCATCAAGACTTGAGTTCCTGAGGAAACTTCCGACGCGGGTCACCCGTGGATCATTGTTGAATTTAAAGAAAGACGGACCCTTGAGTTCGGATTCTGAGTATTGATTCAGATGGGAGAGCTCCTGAACGCGGAGGTCAGCACCTGCGAACATTGTTCTGAATTTATAAAAATCAAAAATTTTGTACCCACGGCCAGCTCTTTTTGAAACATAAAAAATAGGGCCAGATGACTCTATCCGAATGGCCAGGGCGATCAGGAAGAATAGGGGGCTTAATAATATCAGCGCTGTAAGTGATACCAGTATATCAAAACTGCGTTTAAGAATGCTATGAATATTTACAGCGGGCACCACCAGCGCTTCATCTTCTTTCAGGCTGGTTTTCATCTGTGCCGCCTTGGACTTCACTTTATTCAGGAATCGTACCTTGCTGATGAGCGCGTTTTGTTCGGCTTTGTCAATCTCCATGATATCATCAGCCAGCATATGTTTTTTATACATGCCCATTTCCATTTCACATAGATTGGCAGAATCCATAATAAAAGGGATGCCGGCAAAATATGGATTGCTGTTCAGGACTTGCACGAAGCATTTTACAGCAGCGAAATCAAAACTCGATTCACAAAATATGACTTCGGGGAGGGTATTTTTTTCCTGATCAGTAGAACGTTTTAATTCGGCTCTTGCATTTTCGATACTGTCAGACGCATAGCCGCGTTTAAATAATTTGACCAGTTTCTCAATGTTAGCCGGATTTTTACCAATATAGTAGAACCCATTATGTATTATCAGTGGGCTTGCAGATACCTCTTTAGCACGGATGCTATACCTTACAAAAGCTTTCCCTTTATAAGTTGTTTTAGGTAGTAGTGTAAAATCCATAGTCAGGTTAAGGTTTAATTTTCACAAATTGGTACGGCAAGCGGTTAAACAGCTTTCATTGGATAATAGGCATCAAAGGATTTATTCTCTATCAGTTCCTGAACAGAATTCACCAGGTCAACCGGATTAAATGGTTTCAGGAAATAGCTTTGTACCTGGTAAGCAGCACATTTTTCTTCCGTTTCTTCCGCGCTCAAACCAGATAGAACCAAAACCGGAATGTGTTTATAAATACCACTTGATGCCAGTTGTTGAATCAGTTCCCAATTTTCCAGATCCGGCAATTGTGGATCCGCGATAATCAAATGGGGAAAGTTTCTCTTAGATAACCAGTGCATTGCCGAACATCCATCCGGAACAGTGATTACCTGATAAGATTTTCCAAGTACAGTCTGAAGTAAAAAACGGATCGCCTTACTGTCATCTACTGCTAAAATTTGCTTTTTCATGGGCAGAAGTCATTAATAATTTAGACTCTGTTCCTCAGTAGGTTGGAATTCTCGGTACGTGGTTAAACATGCGGTATTGGTATCAAAGGTTATACCTCAGATATAGACAGGCAATCTATGTATAAAGTAAAGAATCAGCAATCGGGGATTTCAAGGATAGATGGCTGATTTATAGCCGAACTTGTTTGGGATTGGAGGGCTTCAAAGGATTTGAAACGGATATTTAGAAATTCTACGCTAAAAGTAAGTATTTTTTCCTAAGATCCAAATAATGACCGACCTTTTTTTGGTTAAGGGGATTACCAAATTGTGAATGAAACAGAAATTATACCGGATTATGCCGGGTAGCTTTTTCCCAAACCGATGACTGTTTTTTTCTAACGAACCTGTAAAAGCC
>JBGPBW010000415.1:0-2631 GCA_041481385.1 Puia sp. | reverse complement strand
TTATAGTGAAACTAAAAAAATAAAAATTGAATCTTGTTATACTAACAAGTGGGACGGAAGATTATTGCTTGGTTATGATAAGAATAGTGAGACGGTTAATATTTTAATAGAAGTGTTAATGTAGCAATCATGAGAAAGAATAATGATGCGATACCGAGTTTTCGCACTGTTTTGTACATGCCTGACTACCGGCAAACCATGTTATATACAAGGACCATTTTAATCAATTGGGTTACCCTCAAAATGTTCAATATAATCGTCATATTAAATTTGCATCCCAGGATGCAAAGCAGTGTTTTTAAAAATATGATCGGGCCCAATTGTAATTTGCTGAATTAGTGCATCGGTGTTAAGTACAATGCGGGGAATGGGAATAAATAAAGCATAGCCCGGATAATGGCCGAATGCGATCTCGTGTTTTGGAAAAAATCTTGTGCCAAATCCATGCTTGCATGACTGGATCGCTCTTAAAAACCATCCATTTTGTAGTTTCGATAACGACAATTCTTTGAAATGCCCAGCAGCAAAGGGTTTCATGACTGCCTCCTCCGTTCGGGATGGAAATGGTGAACCGCTACTTCAGCGCGGGGAGTTTTAGGTATGGGTTTAATGGGAAGGAGAAAGATAATGAGGATTATGGGGAAGGGAATGGGTATGATTATGGAGCGAGGTTATACAACTCCAGGCTCGGAAGATTCTTAAGTGTGGATCCTCTGGTAAGAGATTATCCCTGGTACACTCCTTACCAGTTCGCGGGTAATAAGCCAATCGTAGCGGCTGATCTGGATGGCCGGGAGGAATGGATGAAAAACCAGGAATTTTTACTCAAGAGAAGAGCCCAAATCCAATTGGAAGTTTCTCATCAACATGATGTATTCGTGAATGCTCCTCCAAAAACATTTACTCAAAGCTGGCGGGATTCAAAGAATATTTTTGACAGAGCGATTTACGAAATCGCAAATGGTATTTACACGCTCCCACAACAATTAACTGCAAGTATGCGTGGTGCTGACTATATTCATAACATTGGTGGGAATGTGCATAAAGCTCACGGCCTTGAGGGTGAGAAACAGCGGACAGACAATTTTGTAAATGGTGCGACAGTATTTATTCCGGGAGTAGCGGCTGAAGGGAAGGCAGAATGGATGATTTCCAAATATGCTGAAAGTACCTTGGCTAAAATAGAAAATCAAGCTGTCCAGCAAATTGCAAAATCAGGCCTTTCAGAACTCGAGACAAGAATTGTTAATGAAGCAAATAGCCTTCTTAATTCGAAAGAATTCCAAATGGTAGAGAACGCATACAAAACAGGAAAAGAAGCTTCAGTTAAAATAGGTAATAGAACTATTAACTATAGCCCAGAAACTTCAGCTTCATCGATAACAATGCATCCTTCACCCTTCTTTGAAGGTTCTGGTTTTCAGCTGGGGCCTGAGGCTTTTTCATCAACAGAAGAATTAAAGAAGACATTTATTCAAGAATTATACCGACTCAACACTCAAGGTACCGGTATGATAGATGTTGATTTAGTGCGTCCATATACTGATGCAGCAAGTGCAGCCGCTGAGAAGCTACAAAATTTTGTTATTAAAAAATAAACCGATGATAGATAAAAGAACAGAAGACTGGTTTAAGCGGTGGCGAGACGCAGCAAATGTTTTAGCAAAAGATCGTCACGCCAAAGTTAAGTGTCCCGAATGCGGGATTGGGCACTTGTTGGTAAAAGATGTACGAATCAAAGGTCAAAATAAATTAGATAGATATATGCAATGCGACAATTGCAGTCTGTACAATGTAATGACAATGGGAATTCCGGAAAATTATCAACCGGAGATCAACGATGATTGGTGTTAGCACAAAGAGAGCAATGTAGTCATCACAAAAGATGGTAATCAGATTTCGATCTTCCGGAGTGTTTATTGAATACCCGCCTGTCTTCAAAGCAGGTTATGCCCATGTACCAGTTTCTTGACTGAATATATTAAATGATAGAGGGTACAAATTTTTTAGTTTCAGCTTCTGCAAGATTTAGTTGGAAGCAGTCTCATATTTCCCCCTCAAAAATTACCAATTTATGTTTTGATTAGCAATAGTTCTTTGAAACGCCCAACAGCAAAGGTTTCCAGATCTATCCTATCCGTTCGGGATGGAAATGGTGAACCGGTATTCCAGTGCGGGAAGTTTCAGGTATGGCTTTAACGGTAAGGAGAAGGAGAATGAGGATTATGGGGAGGGGAATTCATATGATTATGGAAATAGGATTTACAATTCGAGATTGGGAAAATTCCTCTCAACAGATCCAATTTCATCAGAATATCCAGAATTATCCCCGTATCAGTTTGCAAGTGATAGGCCAATCGATGGAATAGATAGAGATGGCCTAGAGTGGTTTGGCGATCCTTCTGTACCTTATGAAATTGCCAGGGCTATTCTATTTGGATGGGTGGACGATGTTAAAGAAGGAGGATTAAACATCCGTGAAGGCACTACTCAGAGAGGCGCGGCGGAGAATAATGCAGCTTCTTATAATAATTCTCAAGTGCCCCAAAAAGTTCAGGATATTCTAAAAGCAAATAACAAAGCCTCGGGTACTGAAAAAATGGTGAGAGGCACGAACCAGATGATACAGGG
>JBGPBW010000414.1:0-2686 GCA_041481385.1 Puia sp. | reverse complement strand
GGTTTTGCAATACTGAAAGAGAAAAACAACAATGGAACAACGCTGCTAATCTGGAAGTGGAAAAGCTCGTGGCAGAAAAATCTATTGTCCTGTTAAAAAACGAACATCAGTTGTTGCCCTTATCCAAACAAACTAAGACCATTGCATTGATTGGCCCTTTTGTCAAATCGATACGGGATAACCTGGGCTTCTGGTCCTATATCTGGCCGGATGATTCGCTGAGGATTATATCTCCATGGACGGGCATAAAAAATAAAATCAGCAAGGAAACCATACTGTTGTATGCGAAGGGTTGTAATATCAACGATTCTTCCAGAGCCGGATTTGCAGAAGCCGTTGATGTGGCGAGGCGGGCTGATGTTGTGATTATAAATGTTGGAGAAGCGCCGGATATGAGCGGAGAAGCCAAGAGTCGGAGTAATATTCATTTGCCAGGTGTTCAGGAGGAATTGATCAAAGCCATACAGGCAACGGGAAAACCGGTGGTGGTGATGATCAATGCTGGTAGACCTTTAATATTTAACTGGACTGCAGATCATATTCCCGCTATTTTATATACCTGGTGGCTGGGCACGAAAGCCGGTGATGCGATGGCGGACGTGCTTTTTGGTGATTATAATCCATCGGCAAAATTGCCGGTGAGTTTTCCCCGCTCGGAAGGGCAGATCCCTGTGTTCTATAATCATTTCAATACGGGTCGTCCGGCCAAAAACGATAATGACCTGAATTATGTTTCCGCTTATACTGATCTACCCAATGACCCGAAATTCCCATTCGGTTTTGGTTTGAGTTATACTTCATTTTCTTATGGCGAAATTGAAATGAGCGGAAAAACTTTGAAGGCAGGGGAATCCTTAACGGCATCCGTTGTTCTGACCAATTCCGGAAAATTCGATGGTAAGGAAACGGTTCAGTTGTATATACGGGACCTTGTCGGATCAGTGGTGAGGCCGGTGAAAGAGCTGAAAGGTTTTAAGCAGGTAATATTAAAAGCCGGAGAGTCCGGGAAAATTTCATTTACCATTACTACCGACATGCTGCGCTTCTACAATGACAAGCTCGATTATATCTTTGAACCGGGAGATTTCGAAGTCTTCATCGGGGGCAATTCCAGGGATGTGAAAGAAGCGGCGTTTAGCCTGGTACAGTAAACGCAACCGAACCCGGATATTTATCTGAAGCTATTATATTCCTCATCCGTCACCTTTTCCAGCCATTCAACAATACCCTTTGGCGTATTGGTGTTGACGGCGATATGCGTCATTGCACTATCGCGTGAGGCACCATGCCAATGGATCAGGTCAGGCGGAATCTTAATGACATCTCCTTTTTGAATCAACTGAACGGATTTTCCTTTTTCCTGATAGTAGCCGGTTCCTTCAGTAACCAGTAAGATTTGTCCGCCAGGATGCCGGTGCCAGAAATTTCTTGCACCTGCTTCAAAATTCACATTGGCGATCTGGCAATTGAAGACGGGTTCATTCACCAATATTCTTACCCAGGCCGTACCGGTAAAATAATCGGCTGGAGCCCTTTCGCCTTTTGGAAATAGGGCGTTTTGATTTTCCAAAGCATTCATATCTGCATTTTTTAATCATCCCTGAAAACACTGAATAAATTTACCTAAGACTTTACAAACCGGTTGACCTCTCCATTTGTTCCGTATACCGGCTTCCTGTTACTTTAATTTGAGCAGAGGCCGTTTCAATTTCCCGAAGTTCATCTGCGGTTAGTTCGATGGAAACAGCTCCGATATTCTCTTTCAAACGGTGTAGTTTGGTTGTGCCCGGTATGGGTACTATCCATGGCTTTTGAGCCAATACCCAGGCAATTGCAATTTGTGCCGAAGTTGCCTTTCTTCTTTCTGCAAATTTGTTCAGCAAATCAATCAAATCCTGGTTGGCTTTGCGCGCGTCTTCAGTAAAACGTGGAAGAACGTTACGGATATCACCTTCCGCAAACTTCGTAGTTTCATCGATCTTGCCCGCCAGGAATCCTTTACCCAGTGGGCTATAAGCAACCAGCCCGATGCCCAGTTCCTCGATCGTGGGAATGACTTCGTCATGTTCATGTTGGCGGGTCCATAGCGAATATTCACTTTGCAAAACCGCAACGGGCTGAATGGCATGCGCACGACGAATCGTTTGAGCACCCGCCTCAGAAAGGCCAAAATATTTTACTTTACCTTCCTTTATTAAGTCCTTTACCGCTCCCGCTACATCTTCAATGGGAACATTCGGGTCAACCCGGTGTTGATATAATAAGTCGATGGTCTCGACCTGAAGTCTTATCAGAGAAGCTTCAGTCGCTTTCCGGATATTTTCCGGCCGGCTGTTCACCCCTACAGATTTTCCTCCCTGTATGTCAAAACCAAATTTGGTGGCAATTACCACTTTACCCCGAAAAGGCGCCAATGCCTCACCAACAAGCTCTTCGTTTGTAAATGGCCCATAGACTTCAGCCGTATCAAAAAATGTAATGCCCTGCTCAACGGCTGACCGTATGACCGCTATCATTTCGTTTTTGTCTGCAGCCGGTCCATAGCCAAAGCTCATACCCATACAGCCGAGGCCAAGTGCAGAGACTTCAAGACTGGATTTGCCTAATTTTCTTTTTTTCATTTTCTAATTTTTTAGATGATGGTCAATTGGATCAATCGGTCAACGGTCAACGGTCAACGGTCATC
>JBGPBW010000413.1:0-2702 GCA_041481385.1 Puia sp. | reverse complement strand
TTGTTGCTGCCTGCGCTGCCAGCCGCATTGTATCCGGCTGCTGAGGGACGACTCATAAAATATTGATCACTTGTGAAATTTTGACCTTCGAGCGCATAACCGATCACTTTCCCATTCCGTTGAATAGTTTCTCCTTCTCCATGGGCGGGTGCGAATTGTGCTATCCCAAAGATCAACAAAGTATAGATGCCGGAAAAGAATATCACGCAGAAGAGGGTAAGTCTCAGGGCGGGAAGAATATGTTGTTTCATATAAATGAATTTAAAACCAGACTGATACTAAAAGGTCAATTAATTTAATTCCGATAAAAGGCACGATGATTCCGCCCAATCCGTAGATAAAAAGATTTCGGCGCAGGAGGGCACTGGCCCCAATGGGTTTATAAGCAACACCCCGAAGTGCCAGCGGGATCAGCAGCGGAATGATGATCGCATTAAAAATCACCGCCGACAGTATTGCGCTTTCGGGACTATGCAAGCGCATGATGTTTAACGCACTCAGTCCGGGAATGGAGAGGATAAACAAGGCAGGTACGATGGCAAAATATTTTGCAACGTCGTTGGCAATGGAGAAGGTAGTCAGCGTGCCTCTTGTCATGAGCAATTGTTTTCCGATTTCCACGATTTCTATCAGCTTGGTGGGATCGTTGTCCAGGTCAACCATATTGCCGGCTTCCTTTGCGGCTTGTGTACCACTATTCATCGCAACACCCACATCAGCCTGTGCCAGGGCAGGTGCATCATTGGTTCCGTCTCCCATCATGGCAACCAGTTTACCCGATTGTTGTTCTTTACGGATATACTGCATTTTGTCTTCCGGTTTGGCTTCCGCAATAAAATCATCCACACCGGATTTTTCCGCTATGTATTTTGCCGTGAGTGGATTGTCGCCCGTAACCATCACGGTTTTGACGCCCATCTTTCTCAACCGGTCGAAACGTTCATATATACCGGGCTTGATGATGTCCTGCAATTCAATCACCCCCATTACTTTTTCATTCTGACTCACCACCAGTGGCGTTCCACCGTTGCCTGCGATATCTTTTACTTTTTGTTCTGTATCTGCGGGAACGAGGTTGCCGGCCCTGGTTACGATCATGCGTATGGCATCATAAGCTCCTTTGCGGATTTTCAATCCGCCTGGCAGGTCGATCCCACTGCTCCGGGTTTCAGCGGTGAATTCTATAAACCGCGCACCATTTGTTGAGAAAGCATCCGGCTTCATCCCACCCAGTTCGATGATGGATTTTCCTTCGGGAGTCAGGTCGGCCATGGAAGCCAGGGTACAGGCTTCAATAAAAACTTTTTCATCGATATTACCGGAGGGCCAGAAATGGGTTGCCTTTCGGTTGCCGATGGTGATGGTGCCCGTCTTATCGAGCAATAAGGTATCCAGGTCGCCGGCGGTTTCTACTGCTTTGCCGCTCTTAGTGATTACATTGGCCCGCAGTGCGCGATCCATGCCTGCAATACCGATGGCGCTGAGTAATCCTCCGATGGTGGTTGGGATAAGACAGACAAATAATGAAATGAATGCTGCGATGGTAATCGGTGTACTGGCATAATCACCGAATGGTTTTAGTGTTACACAGACAATGACAAATATGATGGTAAAGCCAGCCAGCAGAATGGTCAGTGCAATTTCATTTGGTGTCTTTTGTCTGGATGCGCCTTCCACAAGGGCAATCATTTTATCCAGAAAACTTTCACCGGGATTGGTGGTCACTTTCACTTTGATATGATCACTTAAAACTTTTGTACCACCGGTAACGCTGGATCTGTCCCCGCCGGCTTCACGGATCACCGGCGCGCTTTCTCCGGTGATGGCGCTTTCATCAATACTGGCCAATCCTTCGATGATCTCTCCGTCCATGGGAATCGTATCTCCGGCTTCACAAACAAAAACATCTCCCTTTCTGAGTTGGGATGAAGGCACAATTTTAATTTCATCCACAAAGATTTCACCTACGGGGAAAATTTTCTTTGCAGGTGTATCTTCTCTTGTCTTCCGTAAACTGTCGGCCTGTGCTTTGCCCCTTGCTTCAGCGATAGCTTCTGCAAAATTGGCAAATAACAGCGTAAATAATAATACAATAAAGACGATTATATTGTAAGCGAGGCCTCCCTGGGATTTTTCTCCGACAAAAATCCAGATACAAACGGCCAGCATGATGGCTGTTCCGATTTCAACAGTGAACATGACGGGGTTGTGGATCATGCTGCGCGGACCCAGTTTATAAAAAGCCTGTTTCAACGCCTGCTTTACCAGCGTGGGTTCAAATAATTTGTTTGCTTCTTTTGACATGTTCTTAAGTATTATTTCTGTGAGAAAAATTCAGCAATGGGTCCCAAAGACAGCGCCGGAAAAAACGAAAGCGCTGCCACGATGATGATTACGGCGTATACCATGATCCCGAAAGTGCCCGTATCTGTCTTCAGTGTTCCGGCTGATTCCGGCACATATTTCTTTTTGGCAAGAATTCCTGCGATGGCGACCGGACCGATAATCGGAATGAAACGCGAAAGCAGCATCACAAGACCACAGGTGATATTCCAGTAAGGAACGCCGTCACCCAGGCCTTCAAATCCGGAACCGTTGTTTGCGGAGGATGATGTGTACTCGTATAGCATTTCTGAAAAACCATGATTACCCGGATTGTTCAGCCATCCAGCATAGGTTTTCGGATCCAGCGCATACATGTG
>JBGPBW010000412.1:0-2722 GCA_041481385.1 Puia sp. | reverse complement strand
GTTCTCCGTCAGCATACCGGTGTTATAATTTTCTCCTTCGATCTTTGGTTCCTTATGATCGGTCAGCTGCAGTTTCTGAATGGCATCGGATAATCTTTTTGGTTCTATCGGCTTCAGCAGGTAATCCAGTGCATTTACTTCGAAAGCTTTTAAAGCAAATTCATCATAGGCAGTGGTAAAAATAACCTGCGGCGTTCTTTCCAATTGTGAAAGCATATCGAAACCTGTTTTGCCCGGCATCTGGATATCCAGGAAGATCAGGTCGGGATGCAGGCTTTCTATTTTTGCAAGGCCTTCATCCGCATTGGCGGCTTCGTCTATTATTTCCACTTCGGGGAAATCCTGTAACAGTTTTTTTAATTCCGTCCTGGCTAATCTTTCATCGTCAATTATAATTGCTTTCATAATAATTTGTTTCATTCTTTATTATGTGTCAGAGGCTCTTCGAGACCTCAGACACCCGTTACCGGCAACAATACCCTGGCTTCAACCATTGAACCGTTGATCTGTTTTATTTCAAACCTGGCTTTATCACCATATAATAAGTTTAACCGGTTAGTAGTGCTGGAAAGACCAAAGCCTTCTTCTCCACTTTTATAACCATTTAAAGAACCGGTGTTTTGAACCGCTAATTCATGATAATCTCCTTTAAAATCAGATATCACTTTTACAACACCGCCATTTATTTGTTTACTGATACCATGTTTAATAGCATTTTCCACCAATGTTTGCAGCATCATTGGCGGCACAGGCTGGTCAAGAGTGTCTTCTTCAATTTCATATTCAATTTTCAGCCGGTCTTCAAAACGCATATTCTCCAAAGCCAGGTAGTCTTTTATAATATTCAGTTCTTTCCCCAGCGGGACTAACTCCACTTTTTCCACCAGCAGGCTGCTACGCAGGATATTGCTTAATTCTGTGACAGCTGCCCTGGCCCGTTTCGGGTTTTCATCTACCAATGCCCGGATACTATTGAGTGAATTGAAAATGAAATGAGGGTTGATATGTCCTTTGATCGTTTTTAACTCACTGAACAGCATACGTGCACTGGTAGATGAAAACCCGCAACGGGCAAGGGCAGCTGTCACCGAATTGAGCAATATCCTTCGCAGCAGCATGCAAACTGAAAAACAGGAAACTGTTTCTTTTGAAAAGGAACTGAATATAGTGAAAGACTATCTCGCGTTGGAGCACATACGATTTGAAGACAGATTGCAGGTAGAATATGAGATTGATTCAGATACGTTGAACCAGCCGATACCACCGATGATGTTGCAAACGCTGGTGGAAAATGCGATCAAGCATGGCATCAGCAAGCAACTGAATGGCGGCATCGTAAAAATTATTTCAGATTTTAAAGATAATTATCACGAATTGGTGATCCGTAATACGGGCCATCTGAATGGTTCGTACAATGGAGATGGCTTTGGCCTTGTAAGCACAAAGAATCGCCTGCAATTATTATTCGGACAAAAAGCAAATTTCGATATCAGGGAATTGAAAGGCAATACCGTGGAAGCAACGGTGTTGATACCTGTTGATCCCGCTAAATAAAAAATATGATCAAAGCAGTTATTATTGACGATGAACGATTGGCCCGGAATGAGCTAAAGAAATTATTACAGGATTTTCCTGAAATTGAAGTGGTTGCCGAAGCCGCCAATGCCAATGAAGGCATTGAAAAAATAGACAGTCTGAATCCCGACCTGATTTTCCTGGATATACAGATGCCTGGTAAAACAGGTTTCGATATGTTGGCGGAATTGGATAAAGCGCCCGATGTAATTTTCACTACTGCTTATGATGATTATGCATTAAAAGCATTTGAGGTGAATGCGCTGGATTACCTGCTTAAGCAGGTTGAGCCAAAACGCCTCGCCGACGCCATCCACAAATTACAAATGGAAGAAGGAAAGGATCGTGAAATTGTTTCTGATGATGATATTCCTGTCAATCGCAGCATGCTTCACGAGCATGACCAGGTCTTTGTTAAAGATGGCGAGCGCTGCTGGTTTGTAAAACTCTCTGATATTCGTTTATTCGAAAGCGTTGGTAATTATGCCAAGGTATATTTCAGCGCTAACAAACCACTCATATTAAAATCACTGAACGCGTTGGAAGAAAGACTGGATGAAAAAGTTTTTTTCCGCGCCAATCGTAAACATATCGTCAACCTGCGACTGATAGAAAAAATTGAACCTTATTTTAACGGGGGACTTTTGCTTGAACTGAAGGGAGGTGAAAAAATAGAAGTGAGCAGAAGGCAAACCGTGAAGTTTAAAGAGATGATGAGTCTTTAAATATGCGAATTTGTGAATGTGCAGATGTGTATTTGCCCATTAGCTCCGCCCTTCAGGGCGGAGTACCCGTTTAGCGGGTATTTTTTTTAATACTACAACCATGAGAAAAACAGCACTTGCATTTCTTTTCTTCGCCCTCACGGGATTTGTTATGGGGCAGGATATTCATTCAATCATCAATTCAAAAGACGTAGAGAGAGTTGAGAGAAAATTATCAGCGGACGATATGCAGGGGCGCGCGACTTTTTCTGCCGGCATTGAAAAGGCTGCGGATTTTATCAGTGATGAGTTTCGTGCAGCAGGTTTGCTTACATGGAACAATAGTGCGAGTTACCGGCAACAATTCACCATGATACAAATAAAATCTGTTCACGCAGCGGGTGAGTTTGATGGAAAATCTCTCGATGGAAAAAATATCATTG
>JBGPBW010000411.1:0-2727 GCA_041481385.1 Puia sp. | reverse complement strand
GTAAAACCGGGGGCTTTTTACCTGGACAATCACACGATTCATATGAAATCTCCTGGAATTATCAATTGTAAGCCAGGTCATTTTGCCACTGTCTTTCCGGGTAAAAGTGCAGGAAGGATTAAGCAATAGGGTGTCCCGCCGTATAAGATTTTTATGAATGGTCTTCTGAACAGAAATAATATCCAGCGGATCATTTTTCCCATTATAGATCATGACACGGAAAAAATGATACGAGCTTAATGGAAATGAAATAAACTCGAGGAAACTGTTTTGGTTTTGAATGAACTGTTTGTCGAGGTTCACATTTTCAATAATGGAATACCATTTACTGCCGTCATGACTACCGCTCAGGTTGATCGTCCTGCTGACGGCTGCATTATGCATCCGGATATAAAACCCGTCGATATTATCGCCCGGCTGATTTTCTACAATTAAAACGGTCTGGCCACTGTCATTTACTTCATTTTTTACGATGTTCAGGGATTTAAATAATGCAGAATCCATTATGGCAATATCTTTTTCCAACAAGTAAGGAATCGGATTGCCTTTTTGATCTGTTATACGCAGGTCACCAAAATCCGTCTTAATTTTTGTACTCAATTCCGGCGTGACCCCGATGACGTAGAATCCGGAACGTGCAATAGAATCCAGATCTGCCTTGTATTTGTAGGACTGTGCATGGACATAACTACAAAACAACACCAGCATGATGAGCCAGTATTTATTTGACTTTTTGCGAATCATCGATGATAATTTTTTTCAAACGCTGATACATAAATGAAATGATCAACAGTAAAGCACCTAACAAAATAAAAGCAATGATTTTGCCTCCCGGTGCTATGTCACGGATATCGGACATAAACAACTTGATCAGGGTGACTCCAAACAGTATCAGCGCTGTAATGCGGAGCGGCTTAAAGCTGTATTTCATCCCCATCCAGATCATCACGAAAGAAGAAATGGCCCACACGACTGTCAGACCGGCTTTATCAAATACTGATCCTTCCAGGTCGAAGGATGGCTTATCAATATAATTGATCCAAACAAACCCGTTTCTGATTTCTGCGCTGAATATGATGACGCAAATAACTGCAATAATCCAGGTAAAATTCGGGAGGATCCGGGCGAATAATACACGATGAAGACGAACCCACTGAATTGTATTTCCCGTTAATAGCAGGAGTAAGATTGCATTGACCCAACTCCCCGCAAATAAAGCCTTGTAATTCCCAGTAAACAACACGGCTCTTTCCGTCGTCTGCGCGGAGTCAATACCAGACATATATAATCCCAGCGCGATAAAGGGAAGAATAACCGGAATCCATGGATTGGGTTTGAATTTCAGACGGGTTAAAACAAATAAAAGAACAATAATAAATACCGTAAGATAAAGCTGTTCATAAATCAGTTGCATGAAATTAACCGGGACCCTTTTGGTGAACTGATCATTGACTTCAAATGCCCCAGCAGCAAACAAAATTCCGATGGATCCGACGATGTAAATATTCCGAAGTAATTTATTTGAAATGCCCCAGGCGTAAAAGGTGTCAGCTTCCTTTTTTAATAGTCGGTAGACCAGGAACATGGCCAATGAACTGCATATTCCCGTCATCCATCCCTTGTTAAAAAGGATGGGATGAGTGATCGGACTATCTGAATACACGGAATACCAGTCCATAATCAGGCTAATCAACATCAGTACCGTTACCAAAAGCACTGTGGTTTTCAGTAACACTATAAAGGATTTCTGATACAGCCATAACAACACGACGATTTCAGCAGACCAGAATAAAGTAATATAATGTCCCCTTAACTGAACGGGAGCTGCCAGAGAAATGAATGAAATCGTTATGCCGATTAACAGGTAGATGAATTTCTTATCTGCTTTTGTTCTCTTAAAAAACAGATAGGCCAGAATCAGATTAATAACACCCAGTGAAGCCGTAAACAGTCCGCTGTACTGTGAGAATCCGGACTCACGAATCAAATAAATACCTGACCCGAAAAAACAAAGGTTTGCAGACAAAAGAATAATAAAATCGAATGCCTGTAATTTACTGCTCCTGATTACATGGTGAATTACGTTCATGGCCAGGAACATCAGATAAAAAATCATTCCAAAGATGAATATACCCTGGTAGTTGAATCCGGGAGTTCCTGTTTTTGAAATCACCCAGCTCAGGTAAATAATCTCTGTGAAAATAAATGCGATAAAATTAATGACCCGCCATCTTTTATAATAGGCCAGCACAATCAAACCGCCATTTAATATAGAGATATAAGAAAACAAAGCAGACCAGTTACCATCGCCCTGACTAACCAGGAACGGCGTGATAAAACCGCCGACTGTTGCCAGAATGCCAAGTTCGACCCTGTTGTACAAAACGGATATCATTACGGCAAATACCGTGATGATAATCATGATCGCGAAAGCCAATCCCTGGCTGATCAGGTGATACTGATGAAATGCAAATGCGATGGTGAAATAAAAAACCGCCAGGCTGCCTCCAACCAGCACAGAACTGAAAGCATGATAATTTTTCCTCAGTCGGTTACCCAGCCAGGTTAGAATCACTCCACAGAACAAACCTATGCATACCCGGCCTATTTTATTAATCCACTCCTGGTCAATTGCATATTTGACAAAAAAGGCGATTCCCAATACGAGCACTGAAATTCCAATCTTGTTGATCAGGTTTTCACCGATAAATTTTTCAATATCCGGAT
>JBGPBW010000410.1:0-2737 GCA_041481385.1 Puia sp. | reverse complement strand
GCTGGTCGGGGGCCTTTTTTCCTGGCTTATCGCACCCATGCTCGCAGCCTGGTTGTTCGTGCCGGGTTTCTGGAACATTATCGGTTCGGTTTCCCGATCAACTATATTCTTGACCTATCTGATGGGTGTTTTGTGGGGGATCGGCGGACTGACATTTGGATTAAGTATGCGATACCTGGGCATGAGCCTGGGTATGGCTATTGCCCTGGGTTATTGTGCCGCTTTCGGGACATTGATTCCTCCTCTGTTTTATGACCTGGTTGCTAACCCAGAAGGACAAACGACAATCTCTTCACTCTGGCACTCCGGATCGGGCAAAATTATTCTGGGTGGTGTGCTGCTTTGTCTTGTCGGCATTGCCATTTGCGGTAAGGCGGGTGTTATGAAGGAAAAAGATCTTGGCGACACAAAAACGACAGGTACCATTCTGGAGTTTAATTTACGCAAGGGTATAATGGTCGCAACCGTTTCTGGTATTCTCAGTTCCTGCTTTTCATTCGGCCTGGCATTTGGCAAACCCATTGCATCGTTAACGGCAAAAAGTGGTGTCAATCCGATATTTCAGAATCTTCCCAGTCTTGTGGTTGTTCTGCTTGGTGGTCTGACCACTAATCTGATCTGGTGTGTTTTACTAAACCTAAAGAACAGATCATATGGCGACTATGTGGATGTGAAAACTCCTCTTAAATGGAATTACATATTTTGTACCATTGCGGGCATCACCTGGTACCTTCAGTTTTTCTTTTACGGAATGGGCAGCAGTAAAATGGGTAAATATGATTTTAGCAGCTGGACATTTCACATGGCATTCATCATTATCGTCAGTAATGTATGGGGCATTTATTTCAAAGAATGGAAAGGATCACGTGATCATACCATGCGCGTGATTATATTGGGAATATTAGCCGTAATTCTTTCAACGGTGGTTGTTGGATTGGGAAATTATATGGCGTCTACAGGTAATTAAATCAATGCATAAAAATAAATTCATGAAAAAGATTTTTGCGTTTATTATGCTTATGATGCTGATATCCGGTATCTGTACCGGCCAGCTCAACGTCAGGAATCTTCGTTGTGAAAACCGGATCAATCCGTTGGGTATTGATGTGCAGAATCCCCGTTTCAGCTGGCAACTCGCGACAGACCATCGGAATATCCTGCAAACGGCCTATGAAATCCGGGTCAATGATCCGTCGGGAAAAATTAGTTTCTGGAAAAGCGGCAAACAGCAGGGTATTCAATCCCTATTTGTGCCTTATAGGGGCTCTATGCTGAAATCTGCATCTGTTTATTATTGGCAGGTCAGGGTTTGGGATAACCAGGGGAAGGTTTCTGACTGGAGCGAAAAAGCATTTTGGCAAATGGGATTACTTGATTCCGGCGATTGGAAGGCGCGGTGGATTGAATCCGGGCTGGCTTCAGATTCAGTATACGGCCCTGCTTTATTGTTTCGTAAACAGTTTTCAATCATAAAAAATATCATCGCTGCTACTGCATTCATCACCGTGCATGGCATGTACGAATTATATATCAACGATGCGAGGGTAGGAAACGCCTATCTGACTCCCGGCTGGACCAGTTATAACAAACGCCTGCAATACCAGGTATATGATGTAACAAAAATGATGAGAAAGGGTCTGAATGCAATTGGTGTTGAGATCGGCAGCGGCTGGTACCGGACCAACCTGGCCTGGGACAATAATAAAAATATTTACGGAAAGAAAATCGGATTATTATTTCAACTGGAGATTAAATATTCTGACGGCAGCACGGAGACAGTCGGCTCGGGCGGAAGCTGGAAAACTTCGGATCAGGGACCGATACGCAGTTCCGAAATTTACAATGGCGAAACTTATGATGCCAGATTGGAAAAGGCAAATTGGAAAGTACCCGGATTTGACGATGGTGGATGGAGAAATGCTACAGAAAAGGAATTTTCTCTGAGAAATTTAATAGCGACATATAATGAACCGGTGAGGAAACATGAAAATTTTGATGCTGTGCGGGTATTTACAACTCCAAAGGGAGAACAAGTGATCGATTTCGGTCAGAATCTGGTTGGCTGGGAAGAGTTTTTATTGTTGAACGGTAAAGCAGGTGATACGGTTACCATTGATCATGCAGAAGTCCTGGATAAGGAAGGTAATTTTTATACTGATAATTTACGTGCAGCAAAATCTGAAAATAAATATGTCTTAAATGGCAATGAGGAGGAATTTTTAAGACCTCACTTCACTTTTCATGGATTCAGGTATATCCGTCTGAAAGGCTTTCATGGAGAAATTCATCTGGGAAAATTGAGCAATAGTAAATATGGTAAAGGAGAAGGACTGGGAGTCAGCGAAACAAAACAACCTGTATTGTATATTTCTTCCGCAACACTCTATTCCGATATGGAAGCGACAGGCCAGTTCAGCTGCTCCAATCAGATGTTGAATCAGTTACAGCATAATATTCAGTGGGGACAAAAGGGGAATTTCCTGGATGTACCCACGGACTGTCCACAACGGGATGAACGCCTTGGTTGGACCGGCGATGCGCAGGCTTTTTCCCGAACAGCCAGTTTCAATATGGGCGTTCATAACTTCTTCTCCAAATGGTTAAAGGATGTAGCAGCGGATCAGAATGCAGACGGCCGTGTTCCTTTCGTGGTTCCCAACGTGCTTGATTCCATGGCGGGAGGATCCGCAGGTTGGGCCGATGTCGCGACGATCATTCCCTGGAATATGTGGCTGGC
>JBGPBW010000409.1:0-2746 GCA_041481385.1 Puia sp. | reverse complement strand
GGAATTGACTTCGCAGCCTGATGATGACAGGTTGTGGAGTCAGTTCCTCAATATGTATCATTGAAATGATCAGCTATTTGATTGATTTGTTCGATGGATTCTGTTGTCTTTCCATTCTGAATCAGTATACGGTAACGGAAACGAATGGTTTCCCCTTTTTTGAGGTGGAGATTGTAAGAGGATTTACTATTGGTGAATATTTTTTCGCCCAGGGGATTAGCTGCAAATAAACCATAACCGCGGGCATGCCAGAAAGTGGGATAATTGGGATTTTTTTTATGATCGAAGATGGTAATGCTAACTGAATCATCACCAATTTTTCCAAATACTTTACACCATTTGCCCCTGGTACTCCAGGCTGAATCTCCCATTTTGCCCTCGCTGGTCAGGTAATTTCCATTTGCCAGGGCATCTTTTTTCACAAATGTCGTATTGCCCTTATTATCCGTAAAAGTTTGATCCTTTTTTTCAGGGATCTGTAGTTCGTGGGTAAGCCTGAGCCCCAATAACCCGTCTTTTGCATCTGCAAATAAAATATCCGTATCGGCTTTCAGGTCTGTAACCCGATCAATTGTTCTTTGTTCACCAGAACCACTAAATACAAAAAAAGTAGTTTCTTCAAGTTGTATCTGATTCTGCTGGTTAACCCAGTTCGCGTGATATTTCAGGATACCCGGGGTTCCGCTTGAAATCTCCAGAAGACTATCTGTTTTAATCCATCCATACTGGGATTTTTTTTCCACAGGAATGGCGTAGGAATTATTCCAGAAATCCAGTCCGTTAACATTCTCATAAGTAAACCAGTAACCCAGGTGGTGGGGATGATCGGTTGGTTCACCAGGTCTTGGGTCTCTTGGAAAGCCGCGGGTCACGAGCGTATGGCCAGCATCATAAATAGGAAACAGGACGGGTTTCTCCAGACTATCTGGATAAATAAATTGAGTGACAAGAGAATTTCCGACATATACCTCCACCCGCTTCTCATTTTTTATTTTTACAAGTTTCACCGGTAATGCCGACTGAGCAACAGCAGGAAAAGGGGAGAAGCATAAGTACAAAAAAAGATTCCTCAAATGCATATGTTCAGGCTGAGTTATTAATACTGGAATACTTTGTTATCTGCCATCACGTTTTGGGTTTTTTCATCAAAAGTTACTTTTGCCCCGGTGTGCACGGCCGCATTGGTCATAATGGTAGCAATGGAATGGCTGTATCCTGCTTCAACGGGTGCATGCGGCTGACTGCGGCTTCGAACACATTCCATCCAGTTTCGTATATGCGCCGAGGTTAGAGTGTCTCCCCCGGTATTGGCAGCGGTGACGACCTTCTCGGTATTCGACAATTCTAAACTGGGTAACAAATTCGCCTGCATATGCATCGCATCCGCAAAATGCTGGGTGAGCCCACCCGTGGGTGTAATTTTATTAGTGTCCAGATTGAGTTCACCGCCATTGGAATAATACACTTCCGTCGCATGATCATCACCGTTATCCATGCGCGACTGAAAAGTCACCTGAAATCCGGTCGATGGATCGTTCACTGGGCCATAATCAAAAACTGCCGTCATGGTATCCCAGTTCTTCCGGCCATCTTTCCACATATAGATTCCACCGTTGGATGTCACAGAGCGGGGATGTTGCAATCCGGTAAACCAATGCACCGTATCGATCTGATGGCTCATCCATTGTCCCGGCAGCCCGGAAGAATAAGGCCAGAACAAACGAAATTCCAGATACTTCCTGGCATCAAACGGAACCACCGGGCGATTGATGAGATACCTTTTCCAATCTGTGTCTTCTTCTTTCAGCAGTGGAACGAGGTCCGGTCTTCTCCAGCGACCTGGCTGATTGACATTCCAGGTCAGTTCAACCATAACGATATTGCCGAACTTACCGGACCGGATGAATTCATTTGCGGCCATATAATTGGCGCCGCTTCTTCTCTGCGATCCGATCTGTACTATTTTTCCTGAGTTTTTAATCGCCTTCAGTGCAGCCCGGTTGTCTTCCATGGTTTCTGCAAATGGTTTTTCAACATAAGCGTCACATCCGCCTTCTACGGCCTGAATGGCATGGCGTGCATGCTGAAAATCTGCCGTAGTGATAAATACGGCATCGGCCAGTTTTTTGTCGTACAACTCTTCATTGTTCCTGCAAGGGATTACATCATGTTGCATTTTTTCTTTCCAAAGCGCTGTGCCCTCATCCCGCCTGCGATTCCAGATATCGGATACAGCAACAACATCAAAATTCAATTCTTTATAATGGTCCATAAAGCAGGGTACATGGGTGGATTTGTGCCGGTCAGAAAAACCGACCACACCGACGCGTACCCGATCATTGGATCCTATGATCCGCCTGTAACTGGAAGCGGTAAAACCCGCTTTAGCGATAAGAAGTCCTGAACTGGCAAGCGCTGTTCTTTTAATAAATGTGCGTCGTGAATTTTTCATTAGCTTTTATTTACTTTCGTTGTTAAAGATAGGGTTTGTAAAAATATTTTTATGTCGACTATTCCTGAGCACCTGGTACCCAGCCGTCTGGCAAAAAGAGCAGATTATGATCAAAAAACAATTTATTCCATATTGGATGAAGCGCTGTTCTGCACAGTGAGTTATGTGGCTGATGGTAAGCCTTTTTCTATTCCTACCGCCTTTGTGCGCTATGGCGATAAAATCTACATTCACGGATCTGTGGGCAGTCATTTTATCCGGGAGATTGAAAAAGGAATTCCGGTTTGCATTTCC
>JBGPBW010000408.1:0-2765 GCA_041481385.1 Puia sp. | reverse complement strand
TAATATTTACATGTACTACAGATCCTACCAGGCGCTTCAGCATTATAAAGATCTGAGAGAAAAGAAAAACCCGGCAAAATAAATTAGTAAATGAAGAGTGGCTGGCAGGAATCAGCGAATAAAAAAAGGCGCGCCCTCCCGGAAAGAGGAGGGCCGCCTTGAAAATATCGTCTGATAAACGGTTCTTAATGATCAATTTTATATGTGACCGGAATGGTAACCTTTGATTTAACCATCTGACCATTTTCTTTGGCCGGATGCCATCTTGGCGATTGCATCAGAACTGAAACTGTTTCCTGTTCCAAACCAAATCCTAGATGTGTTCCCGGGATTTCAACGTTTGTTACATTGCCTATACTGTCCAGGTAAACCTCTGCGAACACAGTACCTTCAACATGGTATTTCAGTGCTTCGTCAGGGTATGCTAAGCGACTATTTATATACGCCGCTAAAGCCGCATCTCCACCGGGAAAACTGGGCTTTTGAGCAGGAATAAAATATACAAGCTCCTTAGTATGTATCACTGTGGGAGCAGGTTGAGCCTTTGAGGGCTTTGGTTGTTCCAGGGCTTCATGACTAGCCATTGGTGGTTCGCTGTACACTTCTACCGTATTGGTGCCTTGTTTTTTTGGCTTCCCAGAGTTCTTTTTTGCAGATTTCCGTGCTGCCAGATATTCACGGGTAATGGCGGCACTGTCAATAGCGGGAGCCGTTTCAGCCGGAGGTGGAGCTACAGCAGCTGCCGTATCTGCCGGTGCCATGGCCTTCGTAGTATCAGCGTCGGTCTTTTTGGATTCACTATTGTTACATGCGTATGCCAGGACCAGCATTCCACAGGAAACCAGTAAATATTTGGTTTTCATGTCTTTTGATTTAATTGTTATCGATTTTACATTTATTTAATGAAGTGGGGGAATATCCGTAATTACTATTTCACTCAAACTGAACTTTTAAACGTATAGCAAATAGTCCTTCTCCCTTCGCGAAGAAATCAAAATAAAAATATTTGCAGGCTTAGCGTAAGGCTACCCGACACACTTCAAAAAAGGTCATAGGATCGAATAGGTAATCTACACCGCTTGTATCAAAACTGATGCCATGCTAATCTGAGCAACCTTTTACCTGGAGTACTAATGGATTAATCCGGACGGATTGAATATTTTCTACTTTAGAGTCCATAAATATAAATAAAAATACACTTCACAAAAAAATTGTTTAAAAATCGAAAGAATGGGCAAATCCGGGAGACATTCTGCAATTTGTTCTTCAGAAGCCTCAAATATTGTATTGGCAATAACCCGGTTTACACTTCCTGGGTGGGTCTGTCTTCTTATCCTTGTGCCTTTTGTAATTTCTCGTATAAATATTGGGTAAATCTCTGATGCTTGGCAACTCCCATAATGATATCCAGTTCATCTGACCTATGTTTCGTGATGCCCTTCGCCTTTCCTAATTTTACATCATCGGGGGCTGTACTAGATTGAATTTGTTTTATTCCTCCTAAATAAATCTTATTTACACTATCAATTAACTTTAACTGGTAGTCTGTCATGCCGAGGCTGTCCTTCAGGAATTTCTGGTTATCGGCACGGAAACTCTTCATCTTCATCATTTTTTCTTCCTTAGACATTTCGCTCCATGTTTGCTGCCAGGTTTGGCCAAATGATACCACTGAAAAACTGGTTATCAAAGCCAGTAAAATCATTGCTTTTTTCATTTCTATAATATTTAAGGTTAAAAATACAGACGAATGAATCGCTCCCGGCCACCTCTAAGTCACCTTCGTATACGGACTCCTTCTTCATCGCAAAAATCCATCCAAGAATATAATCTCCTTTAAGGATGGGTTACCGGGTTGCCTGGTGTCTAAGCTCACATATCTATGTCCTCTCTATGTCCTCTGAAATAGTTTGCGGATTAATGACTTTGGGATAGTGAGGGTGCAGGTTTATTTAAAGCATGCTGAAGTTGTAAAATCTAAATCCATGCAGAGGGTGCGAAAATCAATACTAAGATACCGAATTAGAACTGGTCAGGCCAAATCGCCTGTTGCTCTCACCGCATAGTACCCTATCGGGGATATCGGTAATTAAGCTTCTTCTTCAAAAGGCCTTTTGAAGGCCTATAAAATCAAATTTTTGTGTCATGCAAAACCAACAGCGGTAAATGGGTATGTGAAGCCATTTCCCTGGTATAATGTTTTTGAATAAGACGACCTGAATCCCGGGCAATCATCGCCAGCAGGCCGGTGTCCGTGTTTCTCTGGCTAAGATAAAAATTAATTCCACCAATCACGCTACTGCTGAAGATGGTGACGCGCTCACTTTCAATCTCAGGATTGAAAATAGAAAGAAGAAAGTCACGTTCCATTCTTTTTACTTCGGTAAGACCGGTGTTTTTAGACCTGACACTTAACACTCTTATTTTCGGTTCAATAATCAGCAAAGCGATTTCCTTTAGAATGTCGAGTGCCCCCTCATTTTTCAATGAATCAAGATCAGTAGCCAGGACAATCCTGTTTTTTCCTTTCCTGAAATAATTCTTAAACCGTGCCATTCCCGGAATGACCAGCACCGGGACCCTGGTTTTCGATATTACTTTCACTGTATTGCTTCCTATTATTAGTTTCTTCAAACCACTTGCTCCATTTGTACCCATTACAATAAGATCTGGTTGCTGAACTTCAATTAGTTTTTTCAGCGCGGTGATAAGATTACCGCGTTCCATAACCGATTCGCACTTTAGTTCAGAATCGAATGTTTTTT
>JBGPBW010000407.1:0-2801 GCA_041481385.1 Puia sp. | reverse complement strand
TCCAAAGGGAAATGCCAACCTGAGCAGTATTTCGGGTTCGTTTGAAATCCTGAGCCGGGCAAATAGTTATTGGCAAAAGATGGGAAACAATCCCGTGATGGAAATCCGCATCGCCGGTTTTGTGAAAGAACTGAAATGGGGCTCCGGTCTGTTTTCGGTTTTTCCTGTTGACATTCAGGAAATAAAAAAAACCGATCTGCTGATCATCCCTTCCCTTTCTTACGATTATGATCAGGTGTTAAAAAATAACGCAGCGCTGATCACCTGGATCCGGGAGCAATATAAAAAGGGTGCTGAAATCGCAAGTATCTGTACCGGTGCATTTTTGCTGGCTGCTACCGGTTTGCTGGAAGGGAAGTCCTGTTCCACGCACTGGAATGCAGCCGCCGATTTCAGGCGGTTGTTTCCAAACATCGACCTTCAACCCGACAAACTGATTACTTCTGCAAGGGGAATTTATACGAATGGTGGCGCGTACTCCTTTTTGAATCTGATTCTTTTCCTGGTTGAAAAATATTTTGACCGGGAGACAGCTGTTTATTGCTCGAAAGTTTTTCAAATTGATATAGACCGAAATTCGCAGTCACCATTTTTCATTTTTCAGGCGCAGAAGAATCATGGCGATGAAATGGTTTGCAAAGCTCAGGTTTATATAGAAGAAAATCTGGGTCAAAAATTTTCTTTCGAAACACTGGCTTCAGACCTTGCAGTCAGCAGGCGAAATTTTGACCGGCGCTTTATCAAAGCCACAGGCAATACGCCGGTGGAATATTTGCAGCGCGTGAAAGTAGAATTTGCAAAGAAGACCCTGGAAAAAGGAAGAAAGAGCATTTTTGAGGTTATGGATGAAGTGGGCTATTCGGATGATAAAGCGTTCCGTGAAGTTTTTAAAAAAATAACGGGCCTTTCCCCTTTGGATTACCGGGCAAAGTATAATCAGGAAGCCGTTTTGGTTTAAAGGATATTACATTTCCTGCAAATACTTACGCACAAAACGGATAGCCATGGATCCTTCCCCGACTGCGGAAGAGATGCCGGTTATGGCACCAAATCGTACATCACCTGCAGCAAAAATGCCCGGCACGCTGGTCTCCGGCATATAGGGCTCCCTTTTTAATGTCCAGAGCTTATTGAAGGATTTTGCTTTTAACAAATCACTGCCGCTCAGAATAAATCCTTTTTCGTTTTTGAGTACCGTATCGTTCAGCCAGCCTGTGCCGGGTTTGGTTCCGATGTAAACAAAAAGTGCTTTCGCCGGAACCGTTTTTTCTTCGCCGGTGGCATTGTTCCGGAGCGTAAGGGTTTCCAACGCAGCCGCGCCGGAACAAGCGATGATGTCGGTGTTGGCCGTCACCCGGATATTCGGTGTGCGGCTGATATTCTCCACCAGGTAATTGGCAGCGACCTGGGCGAGCGCATCGCGGCGGATCAGGATGTTTACCTCTTTGGCAAATTTGCTCATGTACATGGCTGCCTGGCAGGCTGAGTTGCCACCGCCCACAATATAAATGGATTCGTTACGGCAGGCCTGTGCTTCCAGGGAAGCCGCACCATAGTATACACCTGCTCCTGTAAAATTTTCCAACCCCGGAATTTCGAGCTTCTTATAAGAAACACCGGTTGAAATAATAATTGCCTTACTGTGAATCTCTGATCCGTCTTCAAGCTCCGTAATTTTATATCCATCCTGGAGCCTGATATTTTTTACTTCCTGCGGTGTTAAAATCTCTGTTCCAAAACGAAGCGTCTGGGTAATGGCCCTGTGCGACAACTCTGCTCCCGAAAGTCCGGAAGGAAAACCCAGATAGTTTTCAATACGGGCACTGCTGCTTGCCTGGCCGCCCGGGTTGCTTCTTTCGAGAAGAATTGTTTTAAGTCCTTCACAGGAACCATATACAGATGCAGCCAGTCCCGCAGGACCTGCACCAATAATTAACACATCGTACAATTCCTTGCTCGCCTTTTTTTGCAACCCAACCCGTTCAGCGAGGTCGGCCAGAGAAGGATCACTCATGAATTGGCCATCTTTCAATATGATCAGTGGCAGTTCTGTTCTGGAAACACCGGCACTGATCAAATATTTCTCAGCTTCTTCATCGCCATCAATATTCATCCAGATATAGGGCACCAGGTTCCCGGAAAGAAATTCTTTGATCCGGTGCGATTTAGGCGACCATTGAAAACCGATCACGCGTATGCCTTCATGATCCGGTTTATGCGATGCATGCCAGTCGTCCAGTAAATCATCCACAACAGGAAAAAGTTTTTCTTCCGCTGGATGCCAGGGCTTTAATAAATAATAGTCCAGTCTTACATTGTTGATGGCTTTTATCGCGGCATCAATATCTGCATATGCGGTGAGTAGCACTTTTCTGGCTGCCGGATAGATTTCATTGGATTTTTCCAGAAAAACAACCCCCTCCATTTCCGGCATCCGCTGATCTGAAATAAACAAAGCCACTTCCTCATTCTTTAGTTTCAGTTCTTTGATGATCTCCAGGGCCTCATTTGCCGATTCGGTAGCAGCTACTTTATATTCATCCCGGTATTTATTCCGGATATCCCTTTGTATGGCGCGCAATACCTGGGTGTCGTCATCAACTATAACTATATAAGGAAGCTTCATTTCTGATTTTTATTTCTATGGCCGAATCTGTTCTATGCTGTTTTCCAGGCAAGCGGAAGACATACTGTAAACGCTGTTCTCCCCGGTTCTGACTTCACTTTGATCTCACCGTTATGGTGTTTGATGATTCTGTTTACTATGTCCAACCCGATCCCTGTTCCCTCTCCCACTTTCT
>JBGPBW010000406.1:0-2803 GCA_041481385.1 Puia sp. | reverse complement strand
GAATTGAGCGCAGCCGTTTGGTCAATGGGAAGCCAAGTAGGAGTTCCATTTGGTGTTATGTAGCCTCCGTGATCATCGCCAATACCTAACATTACTATACGATACCCTGTAGTATCAAACCACAAATCACCGACTGTTCCGTTCTGTCCATACGAGCTAACGGTAATGAACGTTAATAATATCAGAAGGTATTTTCGCATCAGAATTTTATTTGAACTCCCGGCATAAAAACAGCCCCTTTTGTAACAAAATCATATCCTACGCCTACGTTTATAAGCCCTAGCACACCTATTGCTACTCCGGCAATGAATGAACCTCTGCTATTAAGGAAGGCTATTGCTGCAAGCGAGTATTGGGGAGCCCATGCCTGACCTGCATCATTCCACCGGTCGTGTTCAAACGAAATTCCTATCCCTCCTGCGATCGCTGTGCCATCCGATATTGAAGCTGTAATTCCTATTGCAGGCCTAAAAAAATTCTTTGTGATAGCGGCTTCAGTTGCGCCCAATGCCCTCGCATTAATTCTTTTTTCCGGTAATGCTTTCGGGCCAATAAATTGCGCGTTGACAAAATTTGTCAAGACTAAAAATGTCAAAATGGTTAATAATATTTTCATATTTTTCTATTTAGTAAAATGATAAAATATTGCAATGAAAAACGCTATCAGGAAAACGATCCCGATCGTTATTACAATTGCGGTCATGTATTTATCTGATCTGTTCATTTTGGTGCTGTCTTTATTTCCGCAAGCGTTAATTTATTATTCGGTATTTCTTCAACCTGCGCTTTTTTAATTTCATTGGTTGCAGTGAACGGAAGTCGCGTAGCATCAGTTTGTTTTAAAACCGCACCATCAGCTGCAACAGTAACAGGATTCGACTGCGTAGTTAACTGGCTTGCAATCAGAAACCCAACGGATGCCCACGCCACATATTTATTTTCTAGCACAGCCAGAGAAGGAGGAAGTACGATATTGAATTGTGCCAGGAATTCCGGTATGCCGGTAACGGCCCCAAGTAACCCGGTTATGTATTGAAGGATCACAAAGAATTTTGGCTTCTTGGTTTTCAACCGCTTTATGAGTTCGATTAAAAAATTCATCAATTGATTTTGAGTTTGCATAATTTTTAGTTTATCTTATATGAGGTTGAATAAATTCCCAAAAAATAAGTATTGTAGCAATAGCTAAAAGGATATTACATACCACTTTATTCGGCCCGTTTATGAGTACAATTGCAATTGTCGTTAACATATTATTTAAGTTTTATTTTCATTTCTGTTTTTATCTCCACCAGTTGCACCTTTATATCATTCATCACGCCGAGGACTATATCTTTATTTTTATACAGTTCATCTATCCTATCTTGATTTCTTTTAACATCGGTAGAGATATTTTCCATTTTTATTAGTCGGCTATTGACGCTTTCTACTTTATCAATCAATTTTAAATTTGTTTCTAAAAAGGTTTTAAAATCATCTTTAATACCATCATTTTTCGATTCGATTTTAGATATTTTATTCGTTAGTCTGACAGCAATCGTTATCAGCGCGATTATTAAAACCACACTCTGAATCACTACCGCTAAAATCGGAATCGTTATCATTTAATCGAATGCATTTTCTCCCTGTGCGGAATGATTAATATTAATGTTGCTGCCGTTGACGCGTATAACAGTGCCCAATATATTTCCCAGGTTTGCTTATAATTGTACATGAAGCAAAAAATATCCACTATGTGGTATAGCATATAAATAATCGCTATCATATACAACTTAATTGATCTTTCATAAACCATTCTAGCAACCGAATATAATATCAACACAAGTAATCCATCATCGAAAAAGGTCTTAAAATACCATAGGACATTTAACTTTAATTTAAAAGAACTGCTCCAAAACAAATCCAAATAAATGGTTTCACTCTTAGGATAAAAATGATACAAAAAACCGTGTGTCTCAGTCATAATATGACCGACAATAAATAATATTCCAACTACCTTAGCGAGCCTATCCATGTGGCGGCGGCGGGGGTGGTGGAGGTGGATTGCTTGAATTTGTCTGCACATCTTCAAACTGACTATTGTACCATGTGATCGATCGGGTATATAATTGCAGAATAGACTCACCGTCATCCACAGCCTCCCCCATTGTTATCTTAATATATCTTACAAGTGCCTTGCGATACTGTGCATCTGCAATTATTTCAAGCTCGCTTCTTTTCATCATCTTTATTTTTTTCATCGTTATTAAATAATTTTTTTATTCGTGGTTGAATACCTAGTTTATAAACGTCTTTTATCACAAGCCCTATCAACAGTCCACTGGCTATACTTACGCCTCCCTCTATTAAATGCAGTGCATACTGCATGGCTAAAGGAAGCCCAAGATATGCGCGACCGCCAGCCCCAAATAAATAGATAATATATCCCAGAAAACCCTGTGCCCAACACTCTCCAAATCTATCCGTACACGCCGCTTTAAGGTAGAGCCATGTAATCTCAAATAGCTTATCCATTTTTCAGTAGGTGTTGAATCGTTATGTAAAAATTTTTGCTTGATCATAAAATTGTATTACTGCCATCTGAATAGTTTACCTGAATTTTTCCTGCTGATAAAAACAAAACACTCACTGCGATTCTCTGCGGCTTTTGTGGAGGGCATACGGGGCACGGAATAACAGGGGGACATACCTGGCATGGGGGTGGCGTTGGATTGGCCACCACATCCACGGTATCCCTTGCTGTTGATGTTTCCGAAATTGTTGTTCCGGTATATGAAAAAATATATCTGCCAATTATCATGTT
>JBGPBW010000405.1:0-2811 GCA_041481385.1 Puia sp. | reverse complement strand
CATACACAATGGATATTTGATGCAGCTGGAAATATCTTGCAAACAGGAGACATGATTGTGGCCGTAAATTATACTCCGGGTTCTGCGCCGGTTGTAGACGTTCGCATCTGGGTGAGTAAGACCACGTACACAACCATTATTCCTGCATTCTTCAACTTCGGATCTAATTTTGATGGTGCCACCGCAGCTTTCGGTTATGCATCTATTTTAACCAAAGCAGGTGCAACCAATTTTGGTACGGGTATAGCCAATTATTCTTCAACTGCCTCCCAGGATACAACCTATTCAACGCCCTGGGGTACTGAGAACTCATTAAAAAACTGGGCAACCCAATATCAGTCACTACAGTTTGTAGAAGTGGGATTAAATCTGACGCGAATCGGTGTGGATCCTTCGCTGTATACTTCTCAGGGATTAAATCCCTGTCAGTCCCTTTTCTCAAATATATTTTTTGCTTCCCGGTCGTCCAATTCATTTGCATCGAATATGCAGGACTTTATAAGCCCTCTTCCGTTTCTACGCAATCCCGTTATGGATTATTCGCTTCAGCCGGATACCTTGCGTTGCAATCACGCTGTTGGTTTAATCCAGATCAGGAACAATTCAACCATGGGTTACTATACCTGGCAAACGATGAACGGACAAATATCCGGTTCAAACAGCGACAGTTCACAAATCAGCATTAATAAAGCAGGCACTTATATCGTATCCGCCTCTCCGGCCGCGGGCTGTGCCACGGCAAGAAAAGATACGGTCACTATTTTGCTCGACACCTTTCCACCTGTTGCCACAATATCTTCCGGAATTGGTGCTAACTTTTCTTATCTGCAATTGTATGGCGGCGATCCTACCGCCAGCAATTACGCTACTCCTTTTGGGGGTTCCCGCGGACTTTTGTGGAATTGGAGCGGACCAGCCAGTTTCTCTTCGACTCTTCAAAATCCGAAAACCGATACCACCTGGGGTGACTACCAGTTAATAGTTACAGAAAAACGAAATGGATGTAAAGACACTGCTTTAAAAACGCTGAGTTATTCGGTATTTGGCGTTTTAGATGACAGATATCTAAATCTGAATGGACTTTATAAAAATCAATCCGTTCAATTGAATTGGTTTGACAATGCTGAAAATAATAATGCTCAATATGAAATAGACCGTTCCTCCGGCAGTTCCGGATTTATTAAGATCGGAACTGTTCTGAAATCAGAAAGCATTCAGGGTAACAACAATAGTTTCATCAATTTTGCTGATCTCAATCCCATTCCCGGAGACATTTACTATCAAATAAAATCCACTTCACAATCCGGACGGGTATTATATTCGAATATTGTAAAGATCAACGCTGCAATGGAATCCAACCGTAAGTTTTATTTAATTCAGGGAAACCCTGCAAGCAGCGTGTCATTGGCCTGTACCATGGACGGGCAGTATAAAGGACAGCTGATCACTTATAATATGGCGGGTCAAAAGCTTGGATCAAAAACGGTGCAATTGTATAAAGGATACAATATGGTTGAAGTACCTGCATTCCATAAAATGAAATCTGAAGTGTTGATCGTCTCGCTCGTGATTAATAACCAAATGGTCTTTTCGCAGAAAGCCTTACTTTAGTAACAGATCGTTGAATCATCAATTTTGCGATATCCAATTAAGTCCGAACTGCTCTAAAGTAATGCTGTCAGGGCCAGAACGACATAGCCCAGCAGTATAAAAAAAGAATACAAAACAGACAGTCCAATCGTTTTCATGATGGTGACAAAACCGGATTGTCCATAGGTCCTGCTAAGTGCCATCCCCAAATATATAATCGCCAGTAAGGTCTCAAAGTTCTGCGCATCTCTCGACAGGGCAGGAAAAATCAGGCTCACAACCGTAACAACCAGAAAGATCAGAAAGACAGCAGTATGAAAATGAATCGAAAATATCACATGATCAACATATAAATATTTCTTCCTGTTATAGAAGAGTTTCAATAACAATGCAAATAACGGCAGTAAAATAAACATCATCTTGGGTACAAAATGCAGGGTACGGCCCCCGGCCAGGAGAATCGCTCCTTTTTTCCCATACAGTCTGTAAGTATTTAGCCAGTGGTGGTAAAGCCAGGGTTTAATTCCTTTCTGCCGTTTTTGTTCAGGCAGGCTTTTCTGGGCGGAATCAAATGCGACCAGATCCTGATAAGTTATATTAAATAATACGGTCGCGGTTTTCAGGTTTACAGAATCTTTTTTCACTGCTGAAATAATATGCTTAACTACAGAATCTTTTATGTTGTCCCTGACCGATTTGTTCGGTTGACTAGACAGCATCAGCCTTAAGCTGTCGGTTAATTCCTGCCGCAATTCAGTTTTAGCTGTAGCAGCGATCTCCAGTTCTGCCCGGTGTTCGGAACTATCCAGACTTAGGGTGACCAGAAAATATAAAAAGGAAACGAAAACGTACATCCGAACCGGATGCAGATAATTAGCTCTTCTGCCAGCCAGCCATTCCCTGGTCAGAAAACCGGGTTTAAATAATAAGTCCTTTAGGGTCGTGAATAATTTTGAATCATAATGTGTCAGGTCAGAAAATAAATGGCTTACCAAATGACCAAAGGATTCACGGGTTTCAACATTCTCCTGACCGCACTGGCTACAATACTGCTCCTCTACATAAGCCCCGCAATTAAGACAATTCTTTTCACTCCGTAAATGCTTTTTCAATAAAAAACTGATTATTTAAATAAAGATAGGTGTTTGGTGAAATTAACTTATTACTCCAGATATTGAGTATCGTAAATGGGAAGTGTTTATTATTCTGACCTCAGGCTTG
>JBGPBW010000404.1:0-2831 GCA_041481385.1 Puia sp. | reverse complement strand
CGCTTACTTTTGCCGAAACTGGATGACAAGGCAACGAATTTTTTTATTTATATGGATGTGTCTGCCTGCAATGCTCATGGCGCAGAGCAGCATTACGTCCGCTTTAAATGACACATCAAGCTGGGTTTCATGCAATCCGAAATTAAATTTAGCAGTGACACAGCTGAAAGAAATGAATGACAGCAAACAGACTACGCCGGGATACAGGATACAGATTTATTTTGGCCCCCAGCGAAGTAAAGCGAGCGAGCTGCGTGCCAGGTTTGCCGGCCATTTTCCCGATATCAATGCCGTTGTTTCGTATCATCAACCAAATTTCAAAGTTAGAGCCGGTGATTTCCGTACACGTATGGAAGCGCAAAGAAAACTCGAAATCATTGAAAAAGAATTCCCGGGAGCATTTGTCGTTCCCGATGAAATACGTTTACCCTCTTTGAAGTAGCGCCTTTTCGTATAACGTAATAACTAATAACTTATAACGGTTTCAATGAGCAGCCACGAACGCGCCAGCCGCGATGAAATTAATAATGTCACGTATCAGCGCTGCCAGTTTGCATATGAATATGCCCTGGGTTTTGTGAAAGGGAAAAAAGTACTTGACCTGGGCTGCGGCCTTGCTTACGGAACTGCGCAAATGGCCAGGGAAGCATCTGAAGTAACTGCTGTTGATTATGATGCAGAAACTATCTCGGGAAATCAACAGCACTACAAAGATATTCCCAACCTGAAATTTATAAGGGCTTCTGTTCCACCGCTTCCTTTTGAAGATAATTCATTCGAAGTGGTAACTATGTTCCAGTTCATTGAACATATACGGGAACGGAAAAAGCTGCTCGAAGAATGTAAAAGAGTTTTAGCAGGCAATGGAATTCTTATTCTCACCACTCCTAA
The DNA here is from genome assembly GCA_041481385.1 of Puia sp. GTDB lineage: Bacteria > Bacteroidota > Bacteroidia > Chitinophagales > Chitinophagaceae > Puia. The sequence continues at coordinate 1,940 of JBGPBW010000404.1, read as the reverse complement.
TGCATTGAAGTCTTTTGCCCCCAATCCTTTTCATATTCATGAATACACTTTTGATGAAATGAAAACGGAGCTGCAGGATATTTTTCCTTCCGGCGAGCTGAAGGCGCTGAAGGGCAACGGGAAGGTGAATGAATATTACAGGCAAAATGAAAAACTGGTGCGAAAAATTATGAAGTGGGATTTCCTGAAACTTCACCGCATTATACCGGCATCATTGCTCATGAAACCCTATAATTTTATTACAACTTTGATGAGAAAAACACTGAAGCAAAATGTAGGCGAGACCGTCTCCATTTCCACTTCCGATTTTTTCCTCGATACATCAGCGCTTATAGAGGGATGGGATATTTATGTTTTAGCGAAAAAGACTATTTAGTATTAAGTATCAAGTACAAAGTTTAAATTTGCCCTCCGGTTTTTTGAATAACATATTTCTTTTAATTGTCCCGTGGTGTAACTGGCAACACGCTTGATTTTGATTCAAGAAAGTCCAGGTTCGAGCCCTGGCGGGACAACTTTTTAATGGTAAAGTCATTGATTTTCAATGACTTTATTTTTTATACGTACACGTTTGCGGACTATTTCTATATGATATTAAATAACTGTCATTCATAAGAAACAGCAATTTTATCTTTTTATACGGCCATTCGCTTATTCAAGTAGCAGACCGGGCACCGGGAGCCTTAGGCTACAGCATTGGGTTCAGCGTTCCATATATGCAATTACTGCACTCCATTCCATGTGAGAATGGACGCTGATATAGTTCGTTGAAAGCAATTTACCTCCACGGTTATCAGCAATATTCCGGTACTTATTGATGTGATTTTTAAGTTTTTCGCCTACCCTTTTTTCCCACAGAGGGACAACCCATTTGTCATCTGCTTTTCAGCATTTCAAAAAATTTTTCTCTTTAATACATCTCGAATCTCCGCCAGGCGATATTTCTACACATTGTCAAAAACGACAGAAGCCGAAGGAGGAGCTATACTTACTCCTTTACAAATTTAGACGCACTTACTCCATCCTTAGTTCTCACCCTCACAAAATAAATTCCAGACTTCAGCGAAGAGACATCAATGTGAATCTCTTCACTTTTAGGAACAGCTGAAGAGAGGCACTTCTCCGCTATCACACTGTAAACCTCAACTTCTTCAATTGTTAGCTCTGAATTACTAATTCTTATTTCGCTCGTAGCAGGGTTAGGATAAATAAAAACATTTTCCTCCGATTCCAGAGAAGGAATACCATTTGCAGTATCCGAAGCTAATTTCACAATCCAGTAATCAGTACTGCCATGGTTATTCGTTATATCTCCATCATTTGAATTTCCATAACCCGCAATCACATATCCCTGATCAGTAGTCTGAATTAAACATGAACCATAATCGGGATTTGAACCTCCCAGACATTTTTGCCACTGCAAAATTCCCTGATTGTTTATTTTAAATACCCAATAATCATCAAGTCCATGATTTCCAGTTACGTCACCATCATTTGATTCTGTTGTCCCTCCTACAACATAACCACTGTCTGAAGTTTGAAGGATACTCAAAGGGAGTTCAGTACTAGAACCGCCATAAGACCTTTGCCATTCCATCGTCCTTGCCGAGTCTAACTTAACAATCCAATAGTCATAATTTCCATGATTTCCTGTAACATCACCATCATTTGAATTCGAATCTCCTATAAGAATATATCCTCCATCATTAGTTTGAATGATTCCGTCAATGAAGTCAGAACCAGTACCTCCAAAAGTTTTTTGCCATAAAATATTTCCTAAGGTATCCAGCTTCATGACTAAGACATCTGCACCGCCATAATTACCGGTAATATCCTGATCTTTTGAATTGGAATTAGCTAACAGCACAATTTCATTATTTCCATTTAATTCCGCTTTAATGGCAGAATCATCATTTTTTCCACCTATATTTTTTGACCAT
>JBGPBW010000403.1:0-2852 GCA_041481385.1 Puia sp. | reverse complement strand
TTTTCGTACTCCAGTGTTTTCAATATTTCTTTCATGGGCAGGTTTTGAAAATAAAAGGCTAATAATATTTTTTTACAAGTCTCGCCCAGCGCGTCTACCAGTAACATGAGCTGAGCTTTCATTTCCCTGTCCGCTATCAGGTGACTTACATCCATTTCAAGCGGATTCCTGCCTTTTTCAAATATTTCATCCCGTTGCCTGGATCTGTCCCTTTTTTTCAGTTCATTCAACCAGATATTTCGGGTGACGGCATATAAAAAAGTACTTACACTGCTTTCTCCGCGAAATTTATCCTTCTTGAGTATCTCAATAAATGCCAGAATAACTTCCTGAAAAATATCTTCCGCGTCCTGATCCGATCCGCTGTTCTGTCTGATATAGGCCGCTGTCAGACTATAATGGTTACGGTACAATTCTTTTATTGCTTCGTCCGGAATGGGCTCTGACTGTAAAGCCTGGATCAGACTTAAATCTGTATACCTTTTTCCGGTTATCATGAACAGACAATTATGGGTAAAAGGCAATTCGGGTTTTGTAACCTGAATTTCCCTATTTATATAAGAGACTGAGTAATAACCCAAATATATCTGAATTTGGGTCTTTTTTATATGACCTGTATCAGGCCGGCCCTACAGCTCGTATATTTCTTATATTTAGTAAGCAAACCGCGGTCATGCAACTGCGAACCCCCCATACCATCTGGTTCTTGCTATTCGCAATATTTTCCAATGCAGTATTTGCGCAAAGGTTTAATCACTATTACAATTTCAGTCATCTGAATGTTGAAAATGGCCTCCCGGATAATACGGTATACCATTTTTTACAGGACAGTAAAGGGTTTATGTGGCTCGGCAGCCGTAATGGCATCACATTATTCGATGGTATCCGGACCATCAACTACCAGCACAATGACCAGGATAAAAAATCCATTTCGGGAAATTTTATTACCCGGATTCTCGAAGATTCCAATCATCAGATTTGGATCGGCAATAGTGCTGGCATCGATCTTTTTAACCGGAGCGATAATAGCTTTACACATTTTAGCATACAGGCGGAGGATGGCCAGATGGAAGATACGTACTGCGTTTTGCTGGGATTCAGTAACCCTTATAATCTCTGGTTTATCGATACCAAATGGAAAGCGATCAGAATATTCAATACACAATCAAAAAAGTTCAGATTTGTTGTTTCGACAGATGCTGTTGACGGAATGTTATATAACAACCCCCATTCGAAGACCACACATATTTGGTCTTACCTGAGCATCGGCAGTTCCCATTATATTTTCAAAAATGATTCCCTGATCAGTCAGGATCGTTTTTTCTATGAAACCAGGAACAAAGACGACAATGCTTTGCAGATTTTTCATGTGTATTCCCAAAACGATACCACAGCCTGGCTCTCTACAGCAAAAGGTCTTATGGAGCTAAATCCCATTTCACATAATTATAGAATATATAATAACATGGATGGGAAACCGGTATTGGAAATAAGAGCCACCGCCATGTCGCCAAAGGGTTTATTATGGGTCAGCACAGGAGGTTTTGGTATGTACACATTTGATATTTCGTCGAAAAAGTTTATTGAAAATTTCAGGAATTTTGTTTTGGATCCATATAGTATTTGCAGCAACAATGTCGTGTCCCTGTATTTCGACAGGGTGGGTAATATCTGGTGTGGCGGTTTTGGGAATGGGGTCAGTTATGCAAATGTTGAAACCCGGTTTTTCTCAAAAAACCTTTCTAAGGTTGAATTAGATCGATGGAAAAAGGAAAACAATGTATACTGGGTCCGCTCAGATCAAAAAGGTAATATCTGGTGTATCCTGCAGGATGTTCTTGGCTTCTGGTTACTCGACTCCAATTTAAAAATAAAAGAATTCCGCCAGCCCCTGCTTGAAAATGGTAAGCCTTACAAAGGTTCGCTGTATGAAATTTTCTTTGACGGAAGAAATGCGGCCTGGTGCACTACAGACCGGGGGATTTACCGGTATAATGTCCGGACGAACAAGATGGTGCAGGTAGAATACCCACTGATTTCCAGGGAACTTTTTGGCAGTAACTGGGCGAATTCTATGATTTCCCTGCATGACAGCTCCCTGTTGTTTTCTACCATGGGTGGCCTTTACCGGATTAGTACGGATGATCATGGTAAACAATCAATTTTGCCTTTTTCAGAACTAAATGACAAACCTTTCAAAAGTTTTGATATCATTTTTGAAGACCGTGAAAAGAATATCTACGTCAAAGACATAGGTGAAAGTTTATACGTCCTCAGTCTGTCTGGTACACCTGAGCACTATGTTTTAAAAAAACAATTTGACTTTCCCGCAAACGTCATCCAATTCACGGAAGACAGCGCAGAAATATATATGGCGACCAGCCAGGGATTATTTTTACTGCACAAAAAAAATTTGGAAGTGGAAAAATCGCCGGTCAATAACCGGTTGCCTTTCGCCAATGTGAATAATATCCTGGTCAAAAAAGGAAAAATTTGGTTGTTTGGCGATAAAGGTCTGTACTATTATAACCCTTCTGAAAAATCAGGCCGCTTGTTTACAACGGAAGATGGGCTTCCGTCCAACCGGTTCAGTGAGTTCTGTATGATTACTACAACCTCAGGAGAATGTATTACCGGAACAAATAATGGACTGGTTTCATTCTTTCCGGATAAATTGAAGGATATCATTTATCCTCCGAGAGCGCAGTTAATTAATATGTATGTAAATGACTCGGTAAATGGATTTATTGCCAATCCACAGGAAACGAAAGCAGTCGTATTGGAACACGATCAAAACACTTTTTCATTTGAATTTTCCAGCATCAGTTTCCAGCATGCACTTGCCAACAGAT
>JBGPBW010000402.1:0-2909 GCA_041481385.1 Puia sp. | reverse complement strand
CTGGGTCTTTATGTCATTTCAAAAAGACCCGATGGGTTTCATAATCTGGAAACCCTGTTCTATCCACTGCCGCTTTACGATGTTCTGGAAATTGTTGCAGCAAAGAAAACCCACTTGTTTCCATCAGGACTGGATATTCATGGCGAAAAATCAGATAACCTGGTTCTTCGTGCTTATCGACTGCTGCAGGAAAAATATCCAAAAGTTGGAGATTTGGAAATTTACCTTCACAAGGCGATACCCCTGGGCGCAGGACTGGGTGGCGGTTCCGCAGATGCTGCCAAAACATTACAATTGGTTAACGGTTTTTTTAAACTGAATATTCCAAAAGAAAAACTTGCAGAATATGCACTGGAACTGGGCAGTGACTGTCCTTTTTTTTTGCAATCCGACCCCTGTATTGCCACTGGCCGGGGGGAAATCCTTGAGCCTTTTCAATTGGATCTCTCCGGATATTCATTTCTTCTGATTCATCCGGAGATTCATGTCAATACGACCCGGGCATATTCCATGATAAAACCGGCAAAACCAACCCATCATCTGAAAAAAAGTATTCTGCAACCCATTGCCGAATGGAAAACAACCGTGCACAATATTTTCGAAATTTCCCTTTTCGAAGCCCATCCCTTCCTCAGACAAATAAAAGAAAAATTGTATGAAACCGGAGCCCTGTATGCATCCATGACGGGCAGCGGATCCACATTGTACGGAATTTTCCCCAAGGGGGCACTCCCGGAACTCAGGCTGGATGGCACTTCCCAGACTCGTATACTCTGATGGGGAACAGCTGCAGAAAATTTCCAAATTTCCTCCCGCCTTTGGCGGGATCAAATTGTTTTTTGTACCTTGCACGTAAATTGTATTTTATCTCAGCCTTGAACTCCATATCATTTCTTTCCGGAAATCTCGATTTGCTCAATCATCGAAGAAGCTGAACGTTCACCCACCCGCCTGCCATTTTTTTAATTTTTATTTTTTAGTTTTTAATTTATTATTATGCAAATGACATCTGCTGATTCCCATACAGCCTTATCTTATCTGGAGCTGGAAAACCGTTATGGGGCACATAATTATCATCCGCTTCCCGTGGTGCTTTCCCGGGGACAGGGAGTGCATGTTTGGGATGTGGAAGGAAAGAAATACTATGACTTTCTGAGCGGATATTCTGCATTGAACCAGGGTCATTGCCACCCTAAAATCATTTCCAGTCTTATACATCAGGCGCAGAAACTAACATTGACTTCAAGGGCATTTCATAGTGATCAGCTGGCAGCGTATGCTCAATTTATAACACGCTATTTCGGTTACGATAAGGTGTTGCCGATGAATACCGGAGTTGAGGCTGTGGAAACGGCCATCAAACTGGCGAGACGCTGGGGTTATGACGTGAAAGGCATTCCGGAAAATAAAGCACGCATCATCGTTTTCGAAGATAATTTCCATGGCCGCACCAGCACGGTCATTTCTTTCAGCAGTGATCCGGGTTCTTATAAAGGATTCGGACCTTATATGCCGGGATTTGATTTGATTCCATATAATAATCCGGATGCCCTGGCCAAAGCTTTGCAACAGAAAGATGTTGCCGCCTTACTTATAGAGCCCATACAGGGAGAGGCTGGTGTGGTCGTACCGGATGATGGGTACCTCAGTAAAGCCTATACATTAGCCAAAGAGGCCAATGTCTTGTTCATTGGTGACGAAATCCAGACCGGATTGGGAAGAACTGGCAAGATGCTTGCCTGTGATCATGAAAATGTGCGACCGGATATTTTGATTCTCGGCAAAGCGCTTAGCGGTGGCGTGCTTCCGGTATCGGCTGTTTTGGCGGATGATGAAATTATGCTAACGATTAAACCTGGAGAGCATGGTTCAACTTATGGAGGCAACCCCCTGGCTTGTGCAATCGCTATGACCGCATTAAATGTCCTGAAGGATGAAAAGATGATCGAAAACGCAGCAGCGATGGGTGACTATTTTAGAAAGGGGTTACAAAAAATCAACTCTCCCTTTATTCAGACGATACGGGGTAAGGGATTGTTGAATGCAGTTGTTATCCAGGAAACCCGCCCTGATGTTGCCTGGGATCTTTGTTTGCAATTAATGGAAAACGGATTACTGGCCAAACCCACTCATGGAAATAAAATCCGGTTTGCACCGCCATTATCCATCACGCAGGCTCAATTGGACGAATGCTTTGAAATTATTGAAGAGAGTCTGTCAGTTCTGCACTAGTTGCGCAATTTATTGATACTTCTAATAAATACTAAAAATGATGGTCCAGGAAAATCCCGAACTGCAGGTAGTACAGACTAATCAGGGCCATCATGAGGAACATGTTTTCGGTGCCGATACGGTTCGTGATATCGTGATCGGCATGTCCGATGGACTCACGGTACCATTTGCCCTGGCCGCTGGCCTCAGCGGAGCCATTTCGAATACGAACCTGATCATTATTGCCGGCCTCGCGGAAATTGCAGCAGGCTCTATAGCGATGGGTCTGGGCGGGTACCTGGCAGGGAAAACGGAAGTGGATCACTACAATTCCGAAATGAAAAGGGAATACGATGAGGTAGAGAAAGTTCCTGAAGTGGAGAAACAGGAAATCAGAACTTTTCTTTCATCGCTGGGCCTTAGCAGCAACGTACAGGATCAGGCCGTCGAAGAAATCACGAAGGACAAAGACAAATGGGTCGAGCTAATGATGAAGTATGAGTTGGGTCTGGAAAAACCGGATCCCAAACGGGCTACCAAAAGCGCTTTCAATATCGGGAGTTCTTATATTGTTGGGGGACTGATTCCACTAAGTCCCTACTTTTTTGTTTCCAGTGGTTTGGAGGGATTGAAATTATCTTCGGTCATTACCCTGATCTGTCTTTTTATTTTCGGATACATGAAAAGTAAATTCACCG
>JBGPBW010000401.1:0-2913 GCA_041481385.1 Puia sp. | reverse complement strand
TAGAAGCCTCGAAGCGGGGTTAGAAAGAGCGGCTTAAGCCGAGGTAGAATATGGCTGCTGAACGAGTCCACCAACAAGCCAGAAACAAAGCCTGGAGTCGCTACTAAACAAATGCAAGATGAATGGAAAAAGGTGAGTCCGTGGATCAGCATATAATTTGTTCCGCCATCAGCCGGGTAATTTCCGCTAATCGACAGTGGCCGGAACTACTCGCATCAGCAGCCAATGCCCAATTGCAGGTTGTGATTTCCAATACCACGGAAGTCGGAATCCAGCTGGTAAAGGAATCTATCTTTCAAAAACCCCCGGCTTCTTTTCCTGCGAAACTTTTGGCATTTTTATACGAACGGTATTCTATTTCAGGTGGAGACCCAGATGCCGGCATGCTGGTCATCCCTACGGAACTGCTCACCGACAATGGAAAAAAACTAAAATCCATCCTGCTGGAACTGGCCGAATTCAATAATCTGGAAGAACCTTTTATCGTTTGGCTGGATCAGCACAATCGTTTTTGCAGTTCATTGGTGGACCGGATCGTACCGGGCAAACCGGATCTTTCAGCTAAGGATCACCTGGAAGAGCAATGGGGTTATACTGATGAGCTCATGTCAGTTTGCGAACCCTATCGCCTTTGGGCCATCGAAGGCGACCAGTCCGTACGTGAACTGTTATCATTTTATCGGGTTGACGATGGAGTGGTGATCACGCCGGATATTACAAAATATAAGGAGCTGAAATTGAGAATGCTGAATGCCACCCATACCCTGAGTTGCGGACTCGCCTATTTGTCCGGATTCAAAACGGTTAAATCAGCTATGGAAGATCCACTGTTTGAAACCTATATTCAAAACCTGATGATGGATGAGATTGGTTCGGCCATTCCTTATATCATCAGCGAAAATGAAGTCCGGGAATTCGGACTTAAAGTACTGGACCGGTTTCGAAATCCCTGGCTTCAGCACCAGTGGCTAAGCATTACCATGCAATACAGTTCTAAACTTTCCATGCGGGTACTACCGGTGCTGAATAAATATTATGCACAGTATAACAAACCGCCCGAACTCATAGCGATGGGGTTTGCAGCTTACCTGCTATTTATGAGACCCGTAAAGAGAGACGGGGATAAATATTATGGGATACTGGACAATCAGTTTTACCTGATTCATGACGACCGCGCCCCTTATTTTTATGGCTTATGGGATGAAAGATCTGTGGATACGATTGTAATAAAAGTGCTTTCCAATACAGAACTGTGGAATGAAGACCTTACCCGGCTTGAAGGATTCGCAACCGCTGTCGCTAAGAAATTGAAAAGTTTCATCCGGCGGGGTACACTGCAGGAAATAGCTGCTTATACCAAACCCGTTGAATAAAAGACCGGTCGTATATTTAAGCTCTAAAAAAAGGGCATGCCGGTTATTTCAAAAGAGAGTTTTCAGTTTCTGCAACAGCTTGCATTGAATAATAACAAACCCTGGTTTGAAAAAAACCGTTCGCGTTATGAAAAAGCAAGGGCTGAATGGATCGCTGTTGTCGGCAAGGTCCTGGACGGCATTCTTAAAATCGAAGCCATACCGGAAAAGGAGCCTGCGAAATATGTGCATCGTATTTACCGGGACATCCGTTTTTCCAAGGACAAAACCCCGTATAAGAAATTTTTTAGTGCCATTATTGAAAGAGGTCCGGAAGACAGAAAATGTCCCCTTTACCTTCAATTTCAGCCGGGCAGATCCATGATGGGCGGTGGCATCTGGGATCCGCCACCAGAAACGTTAAAAAAAATCAGGCAGGAAATTGATTACAATGCGATTGGATTAAAGAAAATCATTCATTCCAGGGAATTTTTGAAATATTTCGGCAAGATCTCCGGTGGCCGGTTGTCGAGGCCGCCTAAAGGTTATGAACCTGATAATCCGAATATCGAGATATTGAAATTTAAACAGTTGTTTGTGCAAAGAATGTTTGATGATGAATTGATGCTTTCAAAACAGTTGATTCCGGAAATTATTAAATCTTATAAAGCAGCCCTTCCTTTTTTTAATTTCTTTGATGTGGCGATGGGCGAATAAGCGAATTATTCATCATTATTTTGGCAAAACGGTTACGATCACACGCTTGTACCTGGTCAGCGCGGGCATTCCCTTATCAGTCACTCTAAGAATAAAATGAATGGTCCGGGCGCTGTCTACCTGTGGTGCGGTAACCGGGAGGTCAAATATATTGGGCGAATAGGGTCTGAAACTGACAAGACCCCGGTATGTTCCGGCTTCAGGATACTGAAACCAGAGATAACTCATGGAATCCCCATCAGGATCCGTGGTACCCGCTGCACTCAGATGAAAAACCTCTCCCGATTTTACAGTCAGCCGGTCAGGATGTGCGAGTCTGGGAACCGGCGGATGATTACACTGATCAAAGTTTTTGGTCGTCCATTGTATACGGGCGGCAAAATCATTCTGAAATTCATTTCTCCAGCGCCAAATGGTTTCAGGACTTCCGGAATAAGACTTCTTATCAACAGCTGAAACAATGGAATCAGAAGCATTGGTCCAGATGGCCCGGATCTCCGGTTCATCTTTTGGCCAGTTCTCCCTTTTGAACATGCCTGTATTGGAATCTTCAAATCCGGGAAGATAATAAACATAACGACCGCCCCAGCCACCATAGTCCGGGTGTTCCGGATCATTAAGACCATTGCTGATCAGCCCAAGATAAGAAGGTGTATCCCCTTCCATTCCGTAAGCAACATCGGGATAGGATGCGCCAAGCGGGCCGTGACCCTGCTGAATAGATCGGGCCAGCCATTCATTGGAAACGACTTCTGTATTGGATCCGGGAAAAGGAAATGACATGCCCAGCCACTCAGCTCTTGCATAATTATACCCCGGTGTTACGATATAAAATATATCGGGG
>JBGPBW010000400.1:0-2930 GCA_041481385.1 Puia sp. | reverse complement strand
TTTCACGAATTGCCTGATCGTCTCCCCCTGTTGTTCTGCAACTCCGGTACTAACCAGTTGTTTTAGCCGCCATGCCAGAAATGCTTCATTTACTTTTTCTGAAGATTTTAAAAGAAAATGATGCACGGTTCTTGGAATTTTCTGAAATACGGGCTGTAGAAAAGTCAATAGAGATTTATCTAAATAATCATCTTCCTGCTGGACGATCTTTTTTCCACCTTCCAGCAAACGCAGGTTTTTATTTGCTGAGGTTAGCCGTGTCCATTCATCCGGATCGGTCTCAAATTCAGCGGAACTCACGGGACGGGCCAGTTTTTTTGCTTTAACGAATTCGCGGGAAGGAATTTCAGACAGTGAGGTCGGATAGAAAACGTTGCCCTTATCATTGATAAACGGCAGGTTGTTCAGATGCAATACATAAATTCTTCCCGAAAAGTTTTTGAGTTGGCCAATCAACCAATAATAACCGCAAAGATCTTTTGCATTTGGAGCCACCCAGATCCAGATCTGCTCAAACTCCTCCGCGTCCATCCGTTGCAGGATTCTTTGAAGTTTGACCGAATCTGTCTCCTCCCCGGCTCCACCCGGGTGGAGCCTGTCTGCCTCATCCCTGATCATTGACCACCATTTTTTACGTGCTTCCTGACCCTGCACCAAAAATAAATCTGCTATCGGGCCGGCGGAAAAATCATCTCCGATCAATAAAGTTTCCCCGTCAAGGGCTTCGTCCATATCCATGGCAGCTGAAAGTAATTCAGCACCACGGGAATCAAAAACGATATGAAACATCCTGTAAAAATTTAAAGTTGTTATTTCTCCAGTTCGGCATGATCAATTTCCATCCGCAGGTTGCCAATAATAAAATCCTGACGCTGTGGTGTATTCTTTCCCATAAAATATTCCAGCAACTGCTGAATATGTGTTTCCGGCATGATCATAACAGGTTGAAGCCGCATGTCTGCTCCGATGAATCTTGCAAATTCCTGTGGAGAAATTTCTCCCAGTCCTTTGAACCTGGTTATCTCCGGTTTAGTACCAAGCTTTTTGCCAGCCGCCTGTTTTTCCGTTTCATCATAACAATAAATGGTCTCCTGTTTGTTTCGAACACGGAACAATGGCGTTTCCAGGATATATACATGATTGTTCTTCACCAGGTCAGGAAAAAACTGGAGAAAAAAAGTCATTAGCAATAGGCGGATATGCATACCATCCACATCGGCATCTGTTGCAATGACGATATTGTTGTAACGGAGCCCCTCAATCCCGTCTTCCACATTCAGCGCGTGCTGCAGCAGGTTGAATTCTTCATTTTCATAAACTACTTTTTTCGTGAGCCCGAAACAGTTTAAAGGTTTACCCCGTAAGCTAAAGACAGCCTGTGTTTCCACATTCCGTACTTTGGTGATCGAACCGCTGGCTGAATCGCCTTCCGTAATAAAAATGGTGGACTCCTTCTGTTTTTCAAGAATCAGGTTTTTTTCCTTCCCGGTGGCCTCCTCATTGTAATGTACCCGGCAATCTCTAAGTTTTTTGTTGTGCAGGTTTGCTTTTTTGGCCCTTTCGTTAGCCAGCTTCCGTATTCCGGATAGTTCCTTTCGCTCCTTCTCACTCTGTTCGATGCGTTTTTTCATCGCATCTGCTATGGAAGGGTTTTTATGCAGGAAATTATCCAACTCCCGCAGAAGAAAATCATGAATGAAATTCTTCATACTCGCACCGCCCTCTTCCATGAATTGACTGCCGAGTTTAGTCTTTGTCTGTGATTCAAAAACCGGTTCTACTACACGTACAGATACTGCTGCAGTAATACTTTGACGGATGTCGGCGGCTTCATAATCTTTTTTATAAAAATCACGGATCACTTTCACGAATGCTTCGCGAAATGCCTGCTGATGTGTTCCGCCCTGTGTGGTATACTGACCATTCACAAAACTGAAAATCTCTTCACCATAATCATTGTTATGTGTAATGGCTACTTCAATGTCGTCTCCTTTGAGGTGGATAATCGGATAACAGAGTTCATCTTCGTTGGTCTTCCGCTTCAGAAGATCCAACAGGCCATTTTTGGAGAGGTATTTCCGGCCATTGTAATTTATTACCAGTCCCGCATTCAGATAACAATAATTCCAGAACTGGTTATCGAGGTATTCATTGATAAAATGAAAATTCTTGAATATGGTTTCATCCGGAACAAATTCAACGAGGGTACCATTGGGTTCCCTGGTTGCAGTTTCCTTACTCTCCTTGACCAGATTTCCCCTGGAAAATGAAGCTTTTTTTTCCTTCCCATCCCGAAAAGCTGATACGATAAAAGTCTGACTAAGCGCATTCACCGCCTTTGAGCCTACCCCGTTCAGCCCGACAGCTTTCTGGAATGCCTTGCTGTCGTACTTAGCACCCGTATTAATTTTGCTTACGACATCCACCACTTTACCCAGAGGGATTCCCCTGCCAAAATCCCGCACACTGACCGTTTTGTCTTCAATCAGAACTTCAATCTGTTTGCCATGACCCATGGTATACTCATCAATGCAGTTGTCAACCACTTCTTTTATGAGTACATAAATACCGTCATCCGCACTGCTCCCGTCTCCCAGTTTTCCAATGTACATGCCGGGTCTGAGTCGTATATGTTCTTTCCAGTCGAGGGAGCGGATGGATTCTTCGGTATATGCGAATAAATCTTGTTTATTTTCAGCCATAATGAATGGTCGCAAATATAGGCAAATCCGCTTGTTGCCGGTATGGGTGAATTACGCACGCCTGTGAATAATCCATTTGGTATTAAATTGATTTCCCGATTTTTAGACGTATTCCACCGTTAAATTCTATCAGTAATTTAAGTACAAAACCGGGTATTTTTACCTATAATAAAACCCTTGAAATAACGCTATTATAGCATAAACTTTAACCCTTGAAAACTGGTTTGT
>JBGPBW010000399.1:0-2946 GCA_041481385.1 Puia sp. | reverse complement strand
TCTGTCCTGCGTGCACCCAGTCCTGGCCCTGGTCGTTTGCGGTTCCGGCTGAATACAATATGCTGGCATATACTGCAGATTTCAGGGAATCTGACTGGAAAGGTATGGTGTGATAGGGATTGGTCTGGGAATCCATCGGACTCAAATACATGCCCATGCGATGGGGCCAGCAGCTGCTCATCAGCAGTGCAGCCAGGCTTATGATGGTCAGTTTGAAATTCAACGGTAACTGCTTAAGGGAATCTGCAGTTAAGATATGACGGGAATCACAACCCTGTAGTTGCTGATCCAATAAAAATCTTCAGCTAAGGGTAAATACTTAGAATGCAAACAGTGTTTCGACCAGTAGGACAGTTTTCGATTTCAATCACTGCTAGCCTTGAGGAACCAGCGGAAGCCAACGCCTAATGTAACACCATTAGTGAAAGAACTATTTTAACCTCAGAAAATAACCCCCAAACGTACTAGCCCATCCCGTATTCATATCCAGGAAATGGAATCCAGAGAAGTTGTCACTGGGCAGTTTGCAACTGATAGTCCAGGTCTGGCCTCCGTTAGTGGTTTTGTAAATCGTATTTCTGTCCAGGCAATACCCGTTATTCGCGTCAATGAAATAGGGTATCATGAAAGTTGTCGTAGCGGCAAGGCAATTTGCCCAGGTGATACCACCATCGATGGATTTGATCAGCCCGTTGGGTGTAGCGCAATAACCCGTTGGCGTATCGATAAATTGCATTTTATAAAATCTGTTGTCGTAGGTTGTCACATGTGCTGTTTTGAGTGCCCAGTTTGAGCCGCCATTTGTCGAAACACTGAAATCCCCGCCGCCCATAGAGAAGCCCCTCAGGCTGTCCAGAAAATAAAACGGAAAATTTCGTTGTGCACTGGTCAAAACTGATGTCCAATGACTTCCGGCATCAGTGGTTTTTTTAATACCCTGGACATTATCAGCGTAAAATCCTGTCGTTGCAGTAACGAATTGGAAATATAATATCGAATTGTCAGGGAGTGTCTTGAGCTCCCAGGTAGTCCCTCCATCCTGCGTTATCCCCAACTCTCTAACTCCCTGTACAAAACCATTTTGGTCATCAATAAATTGGAGATTGTAAAGATATTGATAGCTGGTATTCGGAATTTTCGTCCATGTAATACCATTGTCAGCTGTTTTAAGCAGACAGCTGTCGGTGGCAATAAATCCAGCTGAATTAGAAGTAAACCAGATGTCTTCCAAGTCGTGTGCTACTCTTCCGACCCTGACCCAATTATTCAATGTGTCCAGGGGTTTCGGATTATAAAGACTCACTGGGAAATTCGGCGTGTCGGGTTTTGGGGGTGTTGCAGGTGTCGGTGGTGTACTTGTTTTACTGCATGACTGGCAGAGCACAAAAGCGCACGCAAATAAAATTAAAATTCTCATCCTGTCCTGCGGTTAGGTTTATTGCCGGTAAAATACATTTTTTGTATGGCATTAAGAAATGGGTTCATTCAGAACACAGGCTACTTCGCCAGCCGAAGATCTACTTGCTCCCACCGCTTGCGGGATTCAGTGGACAAGTCATTCTGACCGCAGGCTGGATACCGGATTCGCCCGGGCCGCTTTTATAGATTGAAAAATAATAAGCAAAGCGGTAACGGATCCCAGGACGAGAATCGAAATCAGAAAGGGCTGATAAGTAATCTGTATCCTGTAAAAGTATCCGTTCAGCCATTTTTGAATAAGTATATAGGCGAGAGGACATGCTACGAAGGCAGCCAGGATAATGATCACCAGAAATTCCTTCACGAACAGGCTGATGATGCCTGTGACAGATGAACCCAGTACTTTACGGATTCCGATTTCTTTTCTTCGTTTTTCAATACTTAAGGAAACCAGACCAAATACACCCAGTAATACAATGATGCCTGCGAGTGTTGTTGCTGTATACGATGCCTGCTGCAATTGGGTAAAAAACTACTCCCAAATGATTTTTAATTACCCAAACCGGGTAATTTTCTGAAATTTATTTGGATTTCACCTGGTGCGACATGGGAAGAAATATTTGAAACAGTGCGCCGTCTGATTCGTTTGAATGAGCATTTATTTCCCCATTATGGTTTACCACGATTTTTTTGCACAAAGCCAGGCCAATACCTGTTCCTGAATATTCGCTCCGGCCATGTAAACGATGAAAGATCAAAAATATCTGATCTGCAAATTGTTGTTCAAACCCAATTCCATTATCCTTGATGCTGATTTTACAATAGGGAGTTCCCTGGACCAGTGCTTTATGTTTCATGATTTCCGCGTCCGAGGCCATTTCAGATGAAATGGAAATGACCGGCTCAATTCCGTTTTTTGAAAACTTTAGCGCGTTACTGATCAAATTGTTAAACAGCTGGTTGATCTGGAGTGGTATGCCTTCTATAACCGGCAGTTTATCAAAATGAATGGTCGCATTCTTTTCCTTGATCAGCAAATCAAAATCATCTATGATATTGCTGACGATATTGCTGATATTGACTTTTTCAAATGCTGAATCACCATGCAGGATTCTTGAAAAATCAAGTACCTCCCGGATCAGTGTCGACATGCGCTCAGAAGAATTTGAGATTTTCGTTATCAATTCCTGTGCATCCTGGGGTAAATTTTCGTTATGCTTCTCCTGCAGCATAGCGGAAAAAGTCCTGATTTTCCGAAGGGGCTCCTGCAAATCATGGGAAGCTATATAGGCGAATTGTTCTAAACTTTCATTTGAATAATTTAATTCGGCATTTGCTTTATTCAGGGAAGATGTTCTTTCCAGCACCTTTTTCTCAAGCTCAGTGGAAAACAACTTTAAATTTGTATTTATTCTTTTTTTCTCCGTAATGTCTTCAAAAGCGAGCAGTATGGCTTTTTCCTCATTGTTATTCTGAAAAATCTGGGTGGCATTCAGCAACATGGTCATGAAACCAATCACCGGAAAT
>JBGPBW010000398.1:0-2959 GCA_041481385.1 Puia sp. | reverse complement strand
TTTGAAATGGAATCAAGAGCAGGAAGCGAAAACAGAACAGGCAATCCCGACCAGCCGGCGATCTCCTGTGCATAATCCATATACTGGTCATTAAAAATCCAACCCGATACATCCAGGCCCCGGGAACGACAAATTTCAGCAGTCATTAAGGAATGATTAATGCTGCCCAGGTAATTACGGCTCACGAGCACCAGCCGCGCATCCAGCTGTTTCACCAGGTCGATTACAAATTCGTCTTTGTTAAGGGGTACCATCAGGCCGCCCGCACCTTCGATCACCAGTGGCCGCTGATGATCCATCCGTTCATAATCTTCCACGATCCGGCCCAGGGAAATCCGGATATTTTCTTTTCTTGCGGCGATATGGGGTGAAGCAGGTTGGGAAAAAATATAAGTTTCAGGATGAATAATTGTTTTTGCATTGCTGATCAGCGCCCGGATCCGGGAACGGTCTGTTTCAGGCTCCATACCGGCCTGTACAGGTTTCCAATAATCCGCCTGCAGGGCTTCAGTAATCACAGCAGCGATCAGGGTCTTGCCAATGCCCGTACCGATGCCGCTGATAAATATGGGCTTCATGCCTTCTTATTGATAAAATTCATCCCTTCTTATTGATAAAAATAGAAAACAGTGTCGTGCCATAATTCCTTTCCCTGACGAAAAGCGGATAACCGGTATACCGGTTACGCGGTGTGTGTTCCAAAACAAACCAGCCGTTTTCACGTAAGAGATTTCCCGAAAAGATCAGCTCCGGAATCTGATCAATGGTCTCCAATGCATAAGGTGGTCCGGCAAAAATGAAATCATATTGACCGGGATTGGTTTTAAGAAAACGAAAAACATCAGAGGAAATAATTTTCATTTGGGAAAGACCCAGCGTTTCGGCTGTTTTGCGAATAAAGGCCAGCATTTGATTATCCTTTTCGACGATCGTCAGATCGGAAGCACCCCGCGACGCCAGTTCAAAACTGATGCTGCCTGTACCGCCAAACAGATCCAGGGTTTTGAGCCCTTCCAGTTCGCGATTGGACTGTAGGATATTAAATAAACCTTCTTTAGCAATATCGGTCGTCGGCCGCGTAAAGGGCATTTTGGAAGGCGGATGAATTTTTCTGCCGCCCCATTCACCACCGATTATACGCATATCGTCATTTTCAACAGAGAAGCGAAAAAATGATTCGGAAACTGCATGAGCTCATCCGTCATTTTGATACTGTCTTCCATACCGTCGAATCGTATATTCAAAAAATACATTTCCACGTCCTCATAGAGGGCTGATTTTTTTTCAACCATGCCCGACAGTTCAAGAATCAGTTCTTCCCGGCTCAGGTGGAGCTGGTGACAACAATTCATGAGATTGTACAAAACGTCTTTGGAATCCCCGTAAGCAAAATGCTGGATGAGCTGAAGCTGCCCGCTCTTACACACCATCACACACATTTTATCCGGATAGAAAAAGACTTTCATAAAAGCCGGTTCCTCTTTGGCGGTAAACATTTTAAAACATTTCAGCTGCAGGCTGTAGAAATGCCAGAATCGCGCGCTGGGGAATTTCTCCTGCATCAGGAAATGGATCTTTGCAGGAACCCGGTACACATTATGAAATTCAAACCAGGGGATTTTTTCATCCAGCACCAGGTCCTGGCTGAGATCACCATAAATCAGATCAGTCACCGGCCGGGTAATATCTGCGGAAAAATATTTTTCAGGAATCAGGTTACTTTCGGGGAAATTATACACGAGGAAAATTTCACTGGCTGGAAAACGGTTCAGTATCGGATCGTTTTCAATGATACCGCGCAGAATGATTTCCGGTTCACTGGTTCTGACCTGTGGCCATTGAAAAACCCGGATCGCCACCGGACGCATGCCGCGGACGTTCAGCAGAACAAAGATCAGCGACAGGTGACCGACTTCGATCAGCAGCCGGCATTGCACCGGATCCTCCGCGGAGGGATCTTCATTGTGTATATCAAAATCTGGTCTGATGTTCATAAAAGGGATCGCAATATTACTACAATTTAACGACTGGAACTCAGTTGATGGTTGATGGTTGACGGTTGACGGTCAACCCCGCATTTGCGGGGTCAACGGTCAACACGTTAGTTCTGCCAGTCCGTCATCAATTTGCGGGCGACTACTTTTGCCCGGGTATCGTCGTACATGCTGATGGGCATGCTAAGTAACAGGCGCAGGTAGACGATGGCTTTTTTATCTTCCCCCTTGCGGTGGTAACACTTGGCGAGTTCCAGGTAGTTGAGGAGAAAAGCAGGATTCAAAACGCGGCTTTTGTCAAAATCGAATACCGCATCGTCGAGCGTGGCCGACGGTAGTTTACCATAGAAAAGCCGGGCAAAGGATTTTTCGGCAATATTGAGATTACTCACTTCAAAATTCCACCGGCCGAGGATATGCCAGGCCCGGAAATTATTCGGATCCAGACGTATTGCGGTTTCACAATAACTTTTAACGTCTTTGGCCAGCTCCACGCGTTCCCGGGTTCCTGAAACTCCCGATACCCTCCCGAGTGCAAAGGCCATGGCACAGTTGGCTTCGGAAGAATTCGGATTCACGCGCAGCGCAGCAGCGGCATAGTTCTTCGCGGCTAAAAAATAAGGGCGCATTTTTTCTTTGTCCGGCTGTCGTGCACCGATACGTGAAGAAAGTTCGCTGCATTTCCAGAGCGCAGTCAGGTTGGCCGGATCTTTTTTTAATATCTCGGCATATTTCAAAAAAGCTTCATTTTCATGAAAAGCCTGTTCCTGCAGCTCTGCTTCCTTTATGAGCTGGCCTGCATCCTGGGAGAATAACAGGCATGGATATACGATAAAAAGCAAGGTAAGCAGTCGAAGCATAACTAATCCTTAAATGAACGGCGCATCGTTACCCCTACCTTTCCGACAAAATGTTCTATAGGTGCCTGTAATTTAAATATACTGATTTTGATCTCGGATACGGCC
>JBGPBW010000397.1:0-2994 GCA_041481385.1 Puia sp. | reverse complement strand
ATCCACATATCCATTTCCGGACCCGGCCTCGTCATCCATATTGTCCGGAGCTTTAAGCTTGGCATAGGTCACAAATATTTTACCGCCGATATTCGCAATATTGAAAGGTCCGAAACCTCCTGGTATGTTTGGATCGCTAAAGAAATTCGTTAGATCGTAGAGGGGTTTGTCAGCAACATAGTTAAAAAATTTATCGTATACGTCTATTTTCCCACCTTTGAAATTTGCGACATACAGGAAATTGTTGGTTCCATCATTTCCGATGGTAATCCCTTTATATACCGCATTGGATGAAGATCTGTCCGCTACTGTGACTGTAGAATCTCCACCTGCCCATGCTGAGATCGTACCGTCTTCGTTGGCGAAAATGAATTTCGCCACTTTCTGACTGCCAGGTATCATAAAGTCCGCAGTATTGTTGAAGACTACACCGCTGGGTGAACCGCCGAAATGATTTCCCTGAGACGGAATAGCGACCGGTCCCAGCAGTGTTTTACCAGTAGAATCATATACATTCGTGGCTCCTGCGTGATTAGAAGATAACCATACAATACCTGCCGGGTTTACCGCTATACCCCAGGCATTGAGCAGCGTCGGGTCAACATGTACGACATTAAAACTGGCTATATCAGCTACCAGGTTGGTCTGCTGATAATTACCTGGAACCAGGGCCGCAGGTGTTATATTAGTAGTCTTATGACAACCCGCGCTTAAAATAATAATTACAAAAAGAAATTTAGATGTTTTCATGCAAAATAGGTTTTAGATTTCCTTTGATTTAAAATGTCGATCAATAATTAGTGATTGCCCGATAACAGTGCGTAGCTCAGGCATTTTATTATTTATGATTTTACAGAAAGTATATTTAACGTCACAACCAGTTCATTCGAAATCGTGCTGCTGCCGCCTATGTCAAAATCTTTCCTGTTTATTTTGAATGTCCCTTTAAAAAGATAGCCCTCACCAGATGTTGTTGCCGTAAAAGGAAATGAGATATCCTTTGTCTTGTTTTTGATTGTCAGTTTTCCGTAAATGAATAAAGTACCTTCTTTATTTGATGGGGTTACCTTAGTGGATATAAAATGAATGCGCGGATAATTCTTTACATCAAAATAACTGTCCTTTCGTAAGTGACTATCGCGCATGTTATTGTCGGTATTGATGGTATTGGCATCCAGGCTGACGTCGAAACTGGAGACGTTTAAATTACCCGGATCAAACTGAATCTTCCCATCCAGGCCGCTGAATAAACCATTCACATTGAAACCCAGGTTTTTGATTACAAATTGCACTGAGGATCCCTGGTCTATAGGTTTATACTGAGCAAAGGCAAAACTTCCAGTTATTGCGGTAAAAAGAATCAATAACATTTTTTTCATAAAATCATATTTTTTATTGAACGTCAGTATTATCAGGGTGCGGCTTGCCGTGATGACAGGTTGCACAGGTTACTTCCAGGCCCTGATCTCCAATCACCGGGTGCTTAAGTTTGAAATATTTTTTATTGAGACCCATTGTCATACGCATCATGGCCCGGGCAATTTGTTTTTCGGGTTTTTCGTCGCTTGCATAATCAGGCTTATGCGTATCCTTGTTTTCTGCGTGACAAAAATTGCAGGATACGCCGAGATCATCCTGAAATTCATCCACCATGATCCTGGATAATTCCTTTGAAGGGATGTTTTTAGGCAATACTTTAAGATTTTTAAATTTCGTGTCCGGCGGATCAGCCGGTTTGACTGCTGCGATACCTGCAATGACGGTTACGGATAGCGCGGTGATAGCAACGATCTTTCGCGGTAAATACATTTTGAAAAATTAAATAATGTAAAGTCATAGAGTAAATGGTCGGGCAACGGCTGAACATACTGTTGCGTTACCCGACTTCATGGTTCTCATATTGCATTCGTTTAAAAGCAACTATTGCATAGCACCCTGAGCGGCCTCCATTTTTTCCATTAATGGGGTATCAGTGATGGCAAGTGTGTGATTGTGTTCAACATAATGAACATCAGTCAATCCCAGCAGTCCGCGCAGTTTTTCCGCGGGCACTTTCATGGGACCGGGAGCAGGGGCCATTCCGGGCTGTGGCTGCGGAAAGGCTGTCGAATTTGCGGTATGAAAGGTGATGTTGCCTTCAACCTTCTGCATGGTCTGGTGAATATGGCCATTGAGTACCGTGACCGAACCGAATCGTTTGAGATAGGACAGCGCCTGCTCGCTGTCCCTTGTACCCCAACCCCATTGTGGATAGATAGCCCAAAGAGGGATATGTGCGAATACGACAACAGGTGTACTGCTGGAAAGTCCCTTCAGGTCATTTTCCAACCACTCCAGCTGGTCATGTCCTAAAACGCCCAATCCACCTTCAGCTGTGTTAACTACATTGACAAGACCTATAAAATGTACGCCATGAGAATCATAACTATACCATCCGTCTCCCTTGGTTCCTTTTCCGTATCGCGCAAGGAATTGCTTATTGTCACCGTTCAAAACATCATGTTCACCAGGGACATAGAAAATTTTATCAGTTTTTACCGTTTTCAACACCTGGTCGAGTGTGTCAAATTCGTCCGCCTGGGCAAGATGAGAAAGATCTCCGGTATGGAGTACAAAAGAAGGAGCTGTTGGCATTGCATTAATTTTTGCTACCGTTGCCTGTAAGGTTCCTACTACATCAGGGTTTGCTGGTTTATTAAACCCAATATGGCTGTCACTGATTTGCACAAAGCTGAAGTCTGAAGCAGGAATCACTAATCCTTTTTTCAGACCACCTGTAGTCTTGTCAATCATCTGGCTCATGCCGAATGATTTCATAACTCCCCCATTCATCATCCACAAAATGCCGGTTCCCGCCCAGGCCATACATTTAATAAACCCCGCACGATCAATACCGTCATCGTTTTTGTCGCTGATAATTAAATCCTCATTTGCCATTGTTAATAATTTTATTTGTTATCGAAAAGTTTCTCAAAAAGAACATTTAATTTAATT
>JBGPBW010000396.1:0-3001 GCA_041481385.1 Puia sp. | reverse complement strand
GTTGAGACTGTTGAATCCTGTGAATTGTACACCTGAACCGACTGACAGATTGAATTTTGGATTTTGAATGCGGTAGTTGAGGCTCATCCGGCTGGCATGTGATATGAACCGGTAAGAGTTGCTGAACAAACTGTCGAAGTTTTTCGACTTTTCAAGTGAATCGGAAATATCATAGGTGTTGTTAACCGACAGGTTATGCTGATAATTATAATTATAATTAATCTCCAGTATTTGATTCTTTCCTACAGGCTCGGTATATGATAGCGTCGGGCTGATGGTATAGGCATGCAGGGTGTCCACAATATATTGATTCAGCGTGTCGGTGCTCCGGGGCCTGTAAAAATCGTTGACTGCATAATTGTATCCATATCCTTCATTCATATTAGCTGTCCCGGTAAGGTCAAGGGAAATCGTCCTGAACTTTTTGGCAAATTTGTGCCTGATCTGCAGGCTGGAACCATTGATATTGAAACCATTGTTGTAGGAAGATGAATAGCCTGCGGACTGATTAACGGGGAGACCGTGATTGTCGGTTGTAGTTGACTGGTAGTTAGTGCTGGGATCGTTGTTTTGAAAAACAATATTGGGTCGGAAAATAAGTGAATTATTACTGTCAAAGCGTTGTTCAAGATTGAAATATATGCGGTTGGTCACACGCCTCTGGATATTTGAATTGAAGCCGGCAGTTGTATTCGTACTGTCCTGACCCGTTGAAGACTGTATGGATTTGATTGTGCTGTCTTGTTGGTCAACCGATATATGCTGACTGTTAAAAAAATAACTCCCATAAATATCTGTCTTAGGTCCAAAGGAATTTTTATAATTCGCACCACCTGCCCAAACTGTAGTCACACCGGTGTTATTGGTTGTAGCTGAACCAGAGCCCTGTCCGCCACCTCCCCGACCGCCCTGATTTCCATCCGCGGTAAAATTCTGTTTATTGATATCATTGGCCTGTCCGATCAATGAGATCTGTTCATCGTTATCGAACCGGTGCATGTTTACGCTCTCGTCATAATTTTGATTGGTACCCACTCCTGCCACTACTTTACCAAAATAACCCTGGCGTTTATCCTTCTTCGTCACGATATTGATCGTTTTGACCCGGTTTCCATCGTCAAAGCCGCTGAATTTACTTTGGTCGCTCAGGTCGTCGAATACCTGGATCTTATCGATGATGTCAGGCGGCAGGTTTCGGGTAGCGAGTTTGGGATCATCACTAAAAAATCGTTTGCCATTAACCAGCACCCGGCTCACTGTTTCACCCTGCGCGGTGATCGTTCCATTTTTATCGACCTGAATACCCGGCATTTTTTTCAACAGATCTTCCGTTAAGGCATTTGGCTTGGTAGCGAAACTGCTGGCGTTGTATTCAACGGTGTCTTTACGAATGAGAACTGGTGGTACCTGTATGATAACTTCCTGCAGCTGATCAGTTGTGCGCTGCATATAGATCAGGTTCAAATCTATGTCCCTTTGATCGGTGCCGTTGATGGTAAATGTTTTGCGGATATGCTGATATCCTTCAAAACTGATGAGCAGACTGTAACTGCCAGGCAGAAGATTTTTTATACGGAATGATCCGTTTTTATCCGTGGTTGCATATTGAATATCTGATGAATCGCTAAGCGGTGTGAGGGACACGGTTGCTTCGCTGAGATCCTGCTTTCCCGTCGTATCGGTAATGGTGCCCTTTACAGATCCATAAGTTTTCTGAGCACGGGTCGAAAATTGAATGACGAGCAATAGGAAAATAAATAGGGCGATCCGCATTAACATCAAAATTCGCATTTGATTGGTTAATGAAATGATAACGATGGATAACTTGGAAAATATCAGGAGAGATGTGAGGCTTTAAGCAGTTTCGACCTGGTCAGATAATGCTTGTTTTTACCATAAATAAAAAAACAACTGCCGTCTTTAATAGCTTCGATCACAGACCGGTGGATTTCTGAGGGAATAGCGGGACAACCCTCGCTCCTGCCCACACGACCATTGGCATTCGTCATTTCTTCACTTACATAGGAGGCTCCATGCACGACAATTCCCCGATTGTAAGCGTTATTATTGATTCCCGGTTCGATACCCAGGAGGCGGAGTGAATATCCTTTCTGTCCATTATACGTTTCACCTGTCAGGTAAAAACCCAGGCTGCTTTCAAAACTCCTGGACCGGTTGGAAAATCTGGTGGCGATCACCTGACCGGAATTACGGCCATGGGCAACCAGTGTATTGAAAAGCAGTTTTCCGTTCTCCATATCCAAAACAAACAAACGTTTTTTGAAAGAAGGCAAACTGAAATCCACTATTGACAATATTCCGGCATGCAGAATGGCGCCGCTTTTTTGCAAATGCTGATAACCGGTAATGGCTGCGTAGAAGGCTGCTTTGGATAACCCAAGACTATCGAGCGATAAAGTATTATATAAGTCTAAAAGCGCCGATGAAATTGTGGTATGATTGGCTCGCGTTGTTACTTTATGATTAGGGATAATGGCCGCAGAACTAAATAATGCAGAACCAGTCAAACTAAGACAAATCAGTAACAAACATCTTTTTACCATCACCAATAGCTCTTCAGATTTGTAACATGCAGGGACGGCAAATGTCGGAATCCTTATTGATAAAGAATCAGTATTTATTTATTTTTAAAATATTTAACTGGGGGATTATGAGCTAAATTGATGATAATCAGAAGTATCCTCCCCGGGGCCGGGGTCTGATTCCCTGGTCAGGGAATTTTGAATTCCATGAATGCATGTCAATTGGATCAACTGTGCCTCGGGAAAAATATGGAAAGTGAGACCAGGAAAAGATAGGGTACTGCGATCACAAAGACTGAAATCATGAGGTCCCTTTTTTTATTGGGGTTACGATCCCATTCTTCTTCATATTTCCCAAAGATCTTGCGGTCACGTTCATTCACAATAAAAATATGGTTGAAAATAAGTGCCGTCAGCAGGTAAACAGTAGCAGCAAAAATCGTTGCTCCCGGTTTTGT
>JBGPBW010000395.1:0-3020 GCA_041481385.1 Puia sp. | reverse complement strand
TTTCGAAAAATTACGATGGTCGCTTTTTTTACTGAAATCTTCTTCGTGACAGGTTCCGCACAGGAACTTTCCATTCAGGCAGGGCCTTACCAGCCAACCGAAACCTCATTAAAACAATACCGGTATCCGGATTGGTTTCGGGATGCCAAATTTGGAATATGGGCCCATTGGGGACCGCAGGCTGTTCCACGTCATGGAGACTGGTATGCGAGGCTTATGTATGAGGAGGGTGGCAGTGATTACAAAGATCATTTATCGCATTACGGACATCCCACAAATAATGGATATAAAGACATTATCCCTCTTTGGAAGGCGGAGAGATGGGATCCTGAAAAACTGATGGCGCTCTATAAAAAAACCGGCGCCAAATATTTCGTGAGTATGGGAAGTCATCACGATAACTTTTTTTTATGGAACTCAAAGATCCACCGATGGAATGCAGTTAGCATGGGACCTCATAAAGATGTCGTTGGCATCTGGCAAAAAGCAGCAAAAAAGGAAGGTTTATATTTTGGTGTATCGGAGCACCTGGCGGCCAGTTATACCTGGTTTCAATCGGCCCATAGCGCAGATACGGCCGGCGAATACAAAGGAATTCCATATGACGGGAATGATCCCCAATACCAGGACTTATACCATACCCGGGCGGCGGCCAATGACAGAGGGTGGCTTACTACGGATACCCTGTGGATGAAGGAATGGTATAATGGCGTGAAAGAACTCGTGGATAATTATCACCCGGATTTACTGTATTCAGATAGTAAACTACCCTTTGATCAGATAGGCCGGAATATGCTCGCAAATTTTTACAATGGTAATTCAGGCTATCATCAGGGAATCGCAACGGCTGTTTATACCTGCAAAGATGCTTCCACCGGAGAATGGGTGCAGGATCTGGAACGAGGTGTGCAGGACAGCATTAGTTTGTATCCCTGGCAAACCGATACTTCCATCGGTGACTGGTTTTACAGTACGGGTCAGAAATATAAAACGTCGACAGACATATTACAAATGCTGGTGGACATCGTGAGTAAAAATGGAAACCTGCTCATCAATATTGTTCAGACGCCAGAGGGAGACTTAGAACCCGACATCCTGAAAACCCTGGATGAAATCGGAAAGTGGATCGCAGCCAACGGGGACGGAATTTATGGTACCCGGCCATGGAAAATTTTTGGTGAAACACCGGACCTCGTAGCCACAATTAAAGCCGGTAATTTTAACGAAGAAAAAAT
The DNA here is from genome assembly GCA_041481385.1 of Puia sp. Classification (GTDB taxonomy): domain Bacteria; phylum Bacteroidota; class Bacteroidia; order Chitinophagales; family Chitinophagaceae; genus Puia. The sequence goes on along the minus strand of JBGPBW010000395.1, from coordinate 1,785 downwards.
AAAATACAGTAACCAGGATATTCGTTTTACGACAAAAGGGAATAATCTGTTTGCTTATTGCCTGAATGTTCCAGATGGGGACTTAAAAATAAAATCGCTGGGAAAGAAGTCGGGATTAATTACTCAAAGAATAATTTCCATTAAAATGATGGGTAGCGATGAATCGGTTAAATGGCATCAGGAAGGCAATTTTCTGATTATTCAAAAACCTGCACAGTGGCCAGAATGGAAAATTATAGGGTTTCAAATTCAGTTGCAATAAACAAGATGCGTTGTAAGAAGTTCGAATTTTAAGGGAGACCGTTTAGCAATTCATCGCTTTTTTAAGATAATTACCTCTGCCTGCTTTTTGATGACCTCTGCATAAAAATCCCGCAGGGTTTTATAATCTTCAGGATCGAAATTGGCTTTTTTAATGTTGAGGACATATTTTAATTGAATGGAATTCGGATTCTTTTGAATAATGTAATCGAATGATCCTTCGCCGACATTTAAAGTTGCTCTTTCTGATTTCGGCATTTCATCCACTTCATACCCATCCGGTATATTCATATTCAACACAATAGTTTTGTCAAATGAATAAGGCAGCTCGACAGGATAATTTCTTACTGCCGATTTAAATGGATTCTCCAAAAGCCCGTTTTTTACCAGTGGATTAAAATAAAAAACGGTGGAATTCAATAACCCCAATCTCATCCTGTAAAAAAAACGTATGGGTCTGTCCAGGCTATCCAGATCAGAAAATGCCAGACTATCGAGCGTGCCTTCCGGTGTCTTGATTCCGGCAATCGACTTAACATATTTCGCGAGTATTTCTTTGTCTAATTCATGACGAACATCGAGAGATTCATAGTATCCCATTGTGACTGAGCAGTTCAAAACCAGATCACTGGTGACACTGTCATACTCAACAGTAGCAAAAGCCTGAGATGATTCTCTAATAGAATCCGCACTTAGATTCACTGTGTATCCATTTTTTACAATGACACGTGCGTAACCGTTGTAACAATCTTCAGGTAATTTGCCAAATCCAATCTTTCTGTCCGATGCATCAAGATAGAAAATTCGTCCGGCCATTTCCAAACGACAAATTGTGTAGTTATAGTTGCCATTCGGATAGGCCAAACTGGTGAATCCATTATCCCGTGTGGATAGCACCACTGGATCTGCCTTGAAATTTTGCGATCGGAGCATAAGGATCAGTGTAAGATTAATGTCTGTCACACCACCCCTGCCAGATTCGTACGTTTCCTTCAGCAGGTAATGTGAACTTACCAGCCCCCGTCCCGTATTAATATAGTGGTCACGAACCAGAGCAAAAATCTGTCTTGCAAAAACCAGGTTATTATCATGTTCACCTAATTTTTCTTTTAGTACTTTCTTTGCCCAAGACTGGTCTTTAGGATCAATATCAGAGCTTAAAGCAGCTACCAGTAGGGTATTAAAAGCATTCCAACCGATAAACACAGGTTCAGAATAATCGGGCCGCACAGGTCGAACAGACAAAAGAAATTTAACAAAACCGGTATAGTTATAAATGGTCGACGTAAATGGCTCATTCCTCATGGCGGGGACATTTTCAACGGACCATGTAGTAGAATGAAATGTCACATGTTCATATTCCCAATTGTAGGAATAGATATTTTTTACTACTGAATCCTGTTGAACGCCTGTTATATATTTTTCATTTTGTTTAACCACCACGAATTCCCAGATATTAGGAATAACGGCAGTATATACCTTTTTAATTATAGGATAAACTTCCTGGAAATACCAGTCAAGTAC
>JBGPBW010000394.1:0-3045 GCA_041481385.1 Puia sp. | reverse complement strand
TCAGCTGAGCCAGATCTTCTATTGAATAAATATCATGATGGGGTGGGGGAGAGATCAGACCCACACCCGGGGTAGAATGTCTTACTTTTCCAATCCAGTCATCAACTTTATGACCGGGTAGTTGACCGCCTTCTCCGGGTTTTGCACCCTGTGCCATTTTAATCTGCAGTTCATCGGCCTGGGTGAGATAATAGCTTGTAACGCCGAACCTGGCTGAGGCAACCTGTTTGATTGCAGAACGCATCGAGTCGCCATTCTCCATGGTTTCAAAACGGAATTCATCCTCTCCGCCCTCACCGGTATTGCTTTTTGCGCCAATGCGGTTCATCGCAATAGCGAGTGTGGAATGGGCTTCGTGTGATATCGATCCGAAGCTCATCGCACCCGTTGCAAATCTTTTTAATATATTTTCATCCGGTTCTACTTCCTCCAGAGAAATGGAAGGGCGGGTCCTCTTGAACTGAAACATCCCACGGATCGTTGCTGCCTTTTCCATCTGATCGTTTACCAGCTTGGAATATTTTTTAAACGACGCATAGTCGTTCATATGTGTCGAGTACTGCAGGAAGTGAATGGTATTAGGGTTGAACAGATGGAATTCACCTTTTCGTTTCCACTGGTACACACCTCCTGTAGGCAGGCGTTCCACCGGAATATCTTTCGGACTGAACGCAAACAAATGTTTGGCCAGTGTTTCACGTGCGATTTCATCCAGACCCATGCCCTCGATACGCGAGGTTGCACCGGTAAAATATTTTTCCACTACAGTATGATTAAGCCCGATGATCTCAAAAATCTGTGCACCCTGATATGATTGCAATGTGGAAATGCCCATCTTGGAGAAAACCTTCAATAATCCTTCGTTGACAGCTTTTACATAGTTTTTTCTTAAATAGTCGGGTTCGAGATTGGTTTGCAGTTTACCGGTGTTGCGTGCATCCTGGATCGTAGCGAAAGCCAGATACGGATTGATGGCGGTAGCGCCGAATCCAATCAGACAAGCATAATGATGTACTTCCCAAACGTCGCCGGCTTCCACGATGATCCCCACCTGTCCTCTTAATCCTTTTCTTATGAGGTGGTGATGAACAGCTGCAGTAGCCAGCAGGGTAGGAATGGGCGCGTGATCTGAATCTATGGCGCGGTCTGATAAAATCAGCACCTCGAATCCGTCCAGCACAGCATCTACAGCATAACGACAAAGTCTTTCGACACCTGCCTGCAAAGAGCCGGGTTTACTGTCGGCCCTGAAATAAAGTTGTAATGTTTTAGCCTGAAATATACCGGTGTCAATACTGCGGATCTTTTCAAGTTCGTGATTGGAGAGCACTGGGTGTTTTAGTGCTACACAGTGACAGTCCAACGGATCCTCTACCAACAGGTTTCCGTTGTTTCCGGCAAATGTAGCCAACGACATCACCAGGCGCTCCCGGATGGGATCGATGGGTGGATTGGTAACCTGTGCGAATAACTGTTTAAAATAACTACTGAGGTGCTGAGGCTCGTCGCTGAGCACCGCTAACGGTATATCCGAGCCCATAGAGCCAATCGGTTCTTTACCATCAAGGGCCATCGGCGTAATGATTGATTCAACATCTTCGGTGGTATATCCGAATGCTTTTTGGTATTTGAAAATCTGGTCATGCTGAAGTTCAGTAAATAATACCCTTGGCTCAGGTAATTCTTCTAGGCGGATCTTGTATTTGTTCAGCCATTCCGCGTAGGGTTTGGAAGAACAGATTTTGTTTTTCAGTTCATCATCACTGATAATCCTGCCCTGTTCCATATCTACAATAAACATTTTGCCCGGTTGAAGTCTTCCTTTTTCCCGAATCATTTTCTGATCGACAGGTAAAACGCCGGTTTCAGAAGCCATGATTACACGGTCGTCTGTGGTTACACAGTACCGCGAAGGACGAAGGCCGTTTCGGTCCAAGGTAGCGCCGATCATTTTTCCATCGGTAAAAGAAATGGATGCGGGTCCGTCCCAAGGCTCCATCAGGGAAGCATGGAATTCGTAAAAAGCTTTTTTTATGGGATCCATCTGATCATTGCCGTCCCAGGCTTCCGGGATCAGCATCATCATAACATGCGGCAGTGAACGGCCACAGAGCAGGAGCATTTCGATCATATTGTCGAGACATGCTGAATCTGACTGTCCATCTGTAATCAACGGCAGGAGCATTTCCATTTCCTCCTTGGAGAAGAAGGGCGACTCAAAGCCTTTTTCACTCGTTTTGAGCCAGTTCAGGTTTCCCTGTACTGTGTTGATTTCCCCGTTATGCGCAATATATCGGAAGGGCTGGGCGAGTTTCCAGGAGGGGAATGTATTTGTTGCAAAACGGGAGTGGATCAGACCAAAGGCCGATACGATCCGGTTGTTGTTCAGGTCGGGAAAATAATGTCTGACCTGCATGCTGGTAAGCTGTCCTTTGTATACAACAGTCTTGTAAGAGAGCGAGGCCAGGTAAAATCCAATTGGATCTTTCTTTACTATACTCTGAATCAGGTGGCTGGAATAATTGCGGAGAATAAAAAGTTTACGCTCAAATTCTTCAGGATCCCCGATATGATCGGGACTGGCAATGAATACCTGTTCAATGTCGGGTTCAACAGACAGGGCAGTTGGTCCGATCCCGTCAGGATTGACCGGAACTTTCCGGTAACCGAGTACTTCGAGGCCCAGTTTATCAGCAGCACGGTTGAAAATATCTCGGCATTCTTCCTTGAGCATGAGATCTCTCGGAAAAAAGATCATACCCACCCCGTATTTGCCATAAGCGGGCAGGTGGAATCCCAGCCGGATGCATTCATCAAAAAAGAATTCATGAGGAGTCTGGATCATGATGCCGGCACCATCTCCCGTATTGCTTTCACAACCACAGGCTCCCCTGTGCTCCATATTTTCCAGGATCGTAAGAGCGTCTGAAATGATCTGATGACTCTTATTGCCTTTAATGTTGGCCACAAAGCCGATGCCACAGGCATCCCGCTCAAAAGAAGGATGGTATAATCCTTGATTTTGTTCCATTTATTTCGGTTAAG
>JBGPBW010000393.1:0-3063 GCA_041481385.1 Puia sp. | reverse complement strand
ATACCAGTCTTTGCCGTCGTAAATAAAGGCAGAGTCTTCTAAAAATGTATCCGTTGAAATAGTAAAGAATCTACTGGTACCGGTATCTATCCTGTCGGTAGCTTCCGAGGACGATTTCCCGTGTTTTACGGTCAATGAATCTATAACCTTCTTTAGGCTGTCTATTGTTTTGTGGGCGCGATGCGCGGTGTCGTAAATGTAAAATGTATCTGAAAATGGTTTCGTTTCCGTGATTCTGAACGAGTCGTAGGCTAACCAAGTGGCATACACTGTATCCCCCGTTACCATAAGTCCTTGCTCCAATGCAACAGCAGAGTCCCATTTTACTTCTACCCTATTCCCCCGATTCCTACAGGCAATAAAAAAGAGTGTTATTAATATTATATTTTTCATTTATAAGTGTGGCATTTAGTTACAGAATCAGTGAATGCCTTAATCGTCTCGCGTCTTTTAGAAATTAGATTATCAAATGAATCGGATAAAAATTTATCTCTTTTTGTTTTCCATAGGTACGACTGAAGTGCTGCGTCTGCTGATACGCTGTCTTTAAACTGAATTTCATCACCATTAAATGCGTTGTACACCGTGTCGCTGGTAATCCATACGCTGTTTTTGTAGCCCGCTTGTAATATTTTATACTGAATAACAACACTGTCATCGTCGGACATATGCGAATACCCATAACCAGAAATTATAAACCCGTGGTCCTTTCTCCGGAAACCAATATATTCAAATGTATCTCGTATCAACTTGTCTTTATACCATGAGTGATCAATCCTAACAGCGTAGGCACAGCCACTTTTAACAACTTTTGGGTATTGATTAACCTTCGCCCTGCTACAGGCAAGGAATATAAAAACGATAAGAATGTATTTCATTTGTTAGATGGTATTATATCTGCCAATTCTTTGGTTTGGAATCCTGCGGCTTTTTTATGACCCCCACCGCCATGTTTCTTAGCGATCACGGAGCAGTCTACATTATCTTTAGTGGTGTACATTGAAAACGTCCAGTGCTTACCAGTGAAAACAAAGGGCATCATTATATCGTGCTTGCTTTCGTCGTAAACTGATTCAAATACTTGTGAATTTGCGCCTCCATTATTCAGAGCAATAGCGCGTAGTCCTTCAAATTCAATTTCAAATGCACACCGACAAGCTCTTTCATTTTGCACTTTCTGGTATTCCAGTATGGATTTCCCGGTATTTATAATTCCGTAAACCGGTGAATCGGTTATTATATCTGGCATTCCAAATAACTCTTGCGGGAATGTTTCGGCTGAACTACATATCATTCTCATTCCGTATTGAAATGGCATGATTGCATTATCCCATTCAAACTTATCCTGATTTCTACACGTATCGTACTTGCCCAATAATTTGACAGCAGTTGGCATTTGTTCATTTGGGAATAGATATTTCCATGCACCTTCACAAGCTGAAATCCCATCCTCTAAGACAGCCGTACAAAACATTTTTACCGCGTCTTCTGGTTTTCCGGCAATATATTCCTTATAATCTTTAATAGCCGAAGCGTGGTGATCAATCCACGTGAATTTATAATTTGACATTTGAGCCAACTTCGCCATCGTTGGCATAGGAACTGAAACATCAGCCATCATTATCGGTTCCCCAGTGACATCAATTTCCAACGGTTGACCGTAATCATACCCAACTAACTTAGCATCAGGGAACTTTCTTTTCATAATTGCTCCCGAACAATACCCGTCTAAATCTTTTGAATGATAAATGCAAATCATATATTTATATTTTAATTTTTACACCCAAGAAAGATAAGTGCTATAAGTAACGAGTGTTTCATTTTAGCTTTTTTAGATTTTAGACTTTTCAACTTTCTGTGCCAGGATCGCCAAAGCTGGTCCCCAATATCTCATTAATCTGTTTTCTCAACGGATCTAGTAATGGGCGGCTCCTGACGGTTAGGATTTGCCTGATGTGTGATTGAGACACGGAGATCGTGTTGCTGTCATATATGATGCTCTGGGGGATTCTGCGGGCCTTCATGTACTCGTAAATCTGCTCCCGGACATCCGCTATTTCTTTTGTTTCATCGCTCATAAACGCAAACATAAATACTATTTTTGGTATAAACTAATATTAGTCGGTCTAATTAGAATAATATTAATCCGATTTTTATTGGCAATTTAAAGTAAAATACTATATTTGAGTCCTTTAATGACAAAATAGCATGATTAATGCCAAAATAGGATACTGTTTGGATTGCCCAGAGGCTTCACCAATGAAACCGCTTATTGCCAAACGCTGCCAGTTTCATTATAAGATATTTCGGTCTAAAGTCAATAGTGAAAAGCGCATAGCAAAACATCCTATAATATGCGCGAACAAGGTATCTGCTTACCGGTTTGTGTCCAGAGCTAAGTGGTTTAAAGAGCGGGCCAATGATCTCACCGGCGTATGCGCCGCGTGCGGAAGTCGTAGTTGTAAGGACGATCCGAAGTATGAAAAATTCAGTATTGCCCACATATTTCCGAAGGCATACTTTCCTTCCGTGGAACTACATAAAGACAACTTTATTGAACTTTGCTTCTGGGATTTAAACTGTCATGGACAATATGATAATCAAGGTATTGAAACCATTGTAGGCACACCTGCATGGCTCATAATGGTAAAAAGGTTCCACGCCTTTGAACACCTGCTTACGGACGAAGAAAAAACAAGAAAATTCTATAAAAAATTCAAACAATTGGCTGATGAAAATAGAGACTGAGTTTGCTAGGAAGGCTAAGGTTAAAAAGATGCAGCAGTCGGCTTTCCGGAGATTTATAAGAGGGCAGGGCACTCCTGTCCACATACGGGAATGGATCGGTTTAAACTGGAATGAAGCCAAGGTTCTGCTTGAGAGTCGGATGTTGGATGCTATGTCATGGAATAATTATGGAAGTTACTGGGTTGTAGATCACGTTGTCCCGTTCTGGCTTTTTGATATGGATAAGGAAAGCGATATGAAACTGCTGTGGCACCCCAATAACCTCATGCCGATGATCTGGAAAGACAATAACCACAAGCAAGGTGACCTGCGTTT
>JBGPBW010000392.1:0-3065 GCA_041481385.1 Puia sp. | reverse complement strand
GAGTTGCTATAGTTGAATTTGGTGCCAGGCTCAAAGTCAGGCGGATAGCCTTTCAATATTCCTACCGCCCTAGCTTCTGTAAAGTGTTGGGTGGGATCCTGCCTCATCAGAACTGTATCATTGGTATAATTGTAAATACCCGAAGTATGCGTGAGCAGCTCCTCAACAGTAATCTTATTGGCATTTGGAAAATCAGGATAATACGTGCTTAGTTTGTCTTGTACAGACAACTTGCCTTCTTCCTGTAGTTTCATGACGGCGGCTGCTGTAAATTGTTTGGTGAGCGATGCAATCACAAATATATCATCTACCTCATGCGGTATTTTTGCTGCTACGTGTCGGTAGCCATACCCCTTTTCAAAAATGATATTTCCACCCTTTGCCACTAATACCACACCGGCGAATTTGTTTTGCTGGTTGTAGGCAGACAATAGTTTATCCATTTTTAGTTGTTCGTCCTGTGCAAAAAGAAGTAAATAAACAAATTGCAATACGATTATCACTAGTAAACGTTTCATTGTTTGAGTGTTTTAGTGAGTAATGTTTATGGGTTTGCAGCAAACAGTTTCAAAGAGGCTTCAATTGCATTTCATTGCTATGCAATTTACAATAAATGCTGATCCTCTTGCCCAGGACAAGCATTAGAAGAAAAAAGTCGTTAGGCAATTATACCGATTCTAATCAAATACAGCAACCAACAATGGGTTTGGCAATATGGCAACGCAACGAATATAAAATACCACCACATCGCCAAGCTGCAGCCGTTGTACGTAAGCCCTGAACTGGATAATCTTTATTACTAAAAGGGATGAAGATCTATGAAAGTCTTTATATCTTTTCAAGATATAAACAAGACATTCGTTACCTCTTTGAAATCATAATTGACTCCGGATATAGGGAGTGAAAGCAAGGCCGGCGAATTTGAAGAGGCGTCGGTGAGCTCACCTGATGTTTTCCGGGATAAAGCTTATGTTTAGACACTGATGTTAAAGGAGAAATTCCTAAACGCCGAAAAGCCTATGTGCTAGAAGCTTATCGACGTAATTGAACTTTAAGCCGATTTTAATTAAAGACACGGGAACCATATTGTAGACAGCCATACCTATGGGTCACAATTTATAAATAGCCGAGTTGCATCCGCTTCATGTAACTTACATTGAGCAGCCATGCTCTAAACATCTGCAGGAAATTCGATCACACACAAATCCAAAAATTATATGGAACGAGATGAATTTTACAAAAACCGACCGGCTAGTAGTTTCAGTAGTGGACGAAAATTTAGGGCCAGGGTTGAAGTTTATGAAGAACAGGGAAATGGATCATTTATAAATAAAGCTACAGGCCGAATTATGACGGCAAAAACGTTTGAGATTTATAAACCCGCGGCTGCTATGGATGGCATCACTACAATTATTATGGAACATGTTCTCAGTATTAACACAGATCATATTCATACAAGTACGCCAGAGGAAAATCCGGTTGGTGACAAATTATGGCACGCACCGAGACTTATAAAGTAAGATTGGGTAGCCTGCTGAATTTAGTATATTGGGTTCCTAACTGTTTATTCCTTGATCCAGCAATTGTCTGAACCATATAACAAACTACTCAGAACCGGTCTGATATTTATTTTAAGCTTTTTTGGTTACCGGTCTGCAGCCCAGAATCTGATTGTCAATGGCTCTATGACTTGCGGCATAGTAAGATCTGATACGGTTGCACCAGGATGGTATAAATACGGGGATGAACAACCATATCTCAATACGCCGGACATTAATCATGATAGTGGCATCGTGCACTGCTCACCGGGTTGGCTCTGGTGGGGTGGCACACCGGTGGCTTCTCCCGACGGGGGTACCTGGCAGAACGTATGGCGTATTGAAAACTTTGCACAAACGATTTACGGACTCACCATTGGTACAACATATTATTTCCGTTACTACTACGCCTCACAAGGTATTTCCACTGGTCCGCCAAGCGGTGGTGCCTTATTTCCTTATCCTCCGGACGTGACCATCATCGGCGCGACCGGATATTCCAACCCTTCCGCCAGCAAACTTTTTGAATGGAATACCTATTCCGGATCACTGGTCGCCACGTCTGATTCCATCACCATTATCTGTTCAGAGGGCTTGTACGATGGCTACATTGCATATGATGGATTTTATCTCGGAACAAATCAGCCCGATAATTTTTTGGATGTTACGGCACCGGATTCAGTTACTTTATGCGGCGCCGGTGATGCAAGATTCACGGTTCAATCCACTGCCGGAATAAGTTATCAATGGCAATCCGGATTCGGATATACCTGGGATGACGTCATCGACGGCGGCGGAGTGAATGGTGCGCAAACAAATACCCTGTTGGTTCCAAATGTAACGGCCGCCTTGAATGGGACGCAGTATCGTTGCCGTGTTACCAGCAGCTGTTGCACCGCAGTTTCTGCGCCGGCCCTACTGCTGGTCGCACCACTACCTGATCCTGTATTGAAAGTAAACACGCATGTACCGGATATTTGTGGAATGACCAGCATTGTCCTGTCTACTGATTCCTTCTATCGTGCATATCTGTGGAATGACAATTCAAAAAATCAAAACCTACAGGTCTCCCATCCGGGTATATACTGGGTAGAAGTAACGGACAGCAATAACTGCATCGGTAAAGATTCCATCCAGATTTATCCCTGTGAAAAACTTGTGGCGTCCAACGCATTCACACCAAATGGAGATGGCATAAATGATGTATTTAAACCGGTGCTCTACGGTCCTGTGGTTAGCTATACACTTACCATCTACAACCGGTGGGGACAAATGATTTTTAAATCCAGGGACCCGGGCAAGGGATGGGATGGAACCCTGTCCGGAGTTCCGCAGCCCGATGATACCTATGTATGGAATTGCTTGTTCCAGCTGTCGGGAAATAAACCCGATGATAAAAGCGGAACGGTAATACTGATCAGATAGTTAGTCAAAGTCTTGGTTTATACAGAAAATTGGCATAGTTTGATTTAACAATGATAATTTTTTCAACAACTCTTTCAACCACCGCTGTAGTTCTACCCTCGT
>JBGPBW010000391.1:0-3105 GCA_041481385.1 Puia sp. | reverse complement strand
TGGCAGTTGGCAGTTGGCAGTTAGCAGTTGGCAATAAAAATTACTGCCAACTGCTAACTGTCATCTGCCAACTGATTTCATTTGGATCAAACCAATATATTCTCTGTTACAGTCTGTCCGTCCAGCATCCGGATGATCCGGTGACTATACCTTGCATCGTGCTCGGAGTGCGTAACCATAATGATGGTCGTGCCCTGTTCATTGAGGTCGGTAAGCAACTCCATCACTTCATTCCCATTGGATGAATCCAGGTTACCTGTCGGTTCATCGGCCAGGATCAGTTTGGGTTTATTGACCACAGCACGTGCAACGGCAACCCTTTGTTGCTGACCGCCGGACAACTGTTGCGGATAATGGTTGCGACGGTGCATGATCTGCATTTTGTCCAGCATTTCCTCCACGCGTTTTTTTCTTTCGTCTCCCTTTACACCCAGATAGATCAGGGGCAGTTCCACGTTTTCGAAAACGGTCAGCTCATCAATCAGGTTAAAACTCTGGAATACAAATCCGATATTCCTCTTCCGGAGATCGGCTCTTTTGCGTTCGTTGAAGCCGGCAACTTCAATGCCGTTAAACAGGAAGCTTCCGCTATCCGGATCATCGAGCAAACCCAGAATATTCAATAAGGTTGACTTGCCGCATCCTGAAGGACCCATTACGGCCACAAATTCACCTTCATTAACCTGGAAGGAAAGTTTGTTGAGAGCGATGGTTTCTACTTCTTCTGTTCTGTAGATCTTTTCGAGATCGTGAATCTTTATCATTTTGTTTACTTTATACTGTGAATGAGGGTTATTTCTTAAGAATGAGTTCCTGCATCGTTCCGTAATTCTCATAACTGCTGGTCACTACCTTGTCGCCCGGGTTCAGTCCCGACAATACTTCGTAATACTCGGGATTCTGGTTTCCAAGCTGAATATCAGCCCGGTAAGCCATTTTCCCATCTTCGCTTACTTTGAAAATCCAGTTTCCTCCCGTTTGTTGATAGAAACCACCGCGTGGAACCAGCACCGCTATCTTTTCTTCACTAAGTGCCAGGAGAATCTGAAGGGTCTGGCCCCGTCGTATTCCCCGGGGTACGGCGCCCACAAAAGTCATATCTACCTGGAAATGGCCGCCGGTAACCTGAGTAAATACTTTAAAAATCTTCAGCTCATAATTGCTGTCCGCAAACGTGAACTTACCTCTCAGGCCTGAGTAGATTCTGGAAATATAATGTTCGTCCACTTCCACCCGCACTTTAAAACCGGTGAGTACATCAATCTGCCCCAGACGCGTACCGGCAGTCTTGGACTGACCCACTTCCGCATCCAGGGAAGTCAGCTGTCCATCAACAGGGGATCTCACGACCAGGTCTCCCACCTTTTTGCTGAGAATGGCCAGGGTTTTTTTGGCTCCCTCGAATGATTGTTTATCCTGTGCCGCCTGCTGGTTTACCGAAATGGAATCCTGTTTTAGAATCTCCTGGGTGAGTTGTTTCTTCTGCAGGTAATAATTATAATTGTTCTCTGACTGTTTAAATTCCTGATAACCAATGGCTTTCTGCGCATACAGCTTTTTGTCCAGCGTATATATCCTTTCCGCTTCCCTGAAAAAACTTTCAACATCTGCCAGGCTGGTCAGTTTGTTTACCGTATTCTGTTGGGCGGTGACGCTGGACAGACGCATATTCGACAGCAGGGTATACACCGAAGTCTGCTGGTTGGCAAGTGTGAGTTCAAGGTCTGTATTGGATAAACGGAGAATAGGTTCGCCCTTTTTCATGATGGTACCGTCTTCCACATATTTCTGTTCCACGCGGCCGCCTTCCGTTGCATCCAGATAAATACTACTGATCGGCATTACTACGCCATTCACGGGTATGGTTTCCTGGAAGGATCCTTTGGTGACCGTGGCGATGGTGATCCGGTCCAAGTCTACATTCAGGCGACTTTTCCCCGAAGTGAAATACCAGCTGCCGAAAGCAAGTAAAACCAGGGCGGTGATGCCCCCGATGGTCAGTAATCTTTTGGTGGACCACTTTTTCTTCTTAATTACCCTATCTACCATGGAATAAAATATTATCTATAAAGGCCGGCTATAAAAAATTGCCCGGCAATATAATCATAGCTGAGCGTTCAAAATACGGAAAGCTTAAATGCAACCACGTGCCAGAACCTGATAAAGGTGATTTACAACTATTTATGAATGAGCCCCAGCCTTTGTCGGTCGTTTCCGATACAGGAACTGTACGCTTTTGATACAGGCTTCTCGGACGAAAATCCCTTTAAAAAATTAATTGTCACCATCTTATCTTAGAGTAAACTTGTGGCACTGTTTTGTTGCACCTTCGTAATAATATTTTTTTACTCGCATGGTTTTAAAAAACGCACGAATTCTGGTTATTGACGATGATGTGGATATTCTGACGGCCGTCAGGCTTCTCCTGAAAACGGAGGTATTGGAGGTCCTGACTGAAAAAAACCCGGAAAATATCCGGTCTATTTTATATAAAAATCATTTTGACCTGATTTTACTGGATATGAATTTTAACAGCGCCATCAATACAGGCAATGAGGGGCTATATTGGTTGCGCAAGATAAGGGAATGGGATGCGGCTGCCTCGGTGGTTATGATTACTGCTTATGGGGACATTGACCTGGCTGTCCGATCATTAAAAGAGGGCGCCATGGATTTTGTGGTCAAACCCTGGCATAATGAGAAACTTACGGCTACCATTCGGGAAACCTTACAGAAAAAGGATGGTGTGTCTTCGGCAAAAACAACTGAGACACCTGCCGGCCAGGGTCAGACGCCATTTATCGGACAATCACAGCCGATGAAAGATATCCTGAGCAAAGTGGAAAAAATTGCTCCCACCGATGCCAATATCCTGATTCTTGGAGAAAATGGAACGGGCAAGGATCTGATGGCCCGGATGATCCACGAAAAATCGGGCCGGGCGGCGAAACAATTTGTAAAAGTTGATGTTGGTGCACTAACGGAAACCTTATTTGAAAGTGAATTGTTCGGCCATAAAAAAGGTGCGTTTACAGATGCGCGTGATGACCGCACCGGCCGGTTTGAAATGGCATCCGGGGGCACCCTGTTTCTGGATGAAATCGG
>JBGPBW010000390.1:0-3144 GCA_041481385.1 Puia sp. | reverse complement strand
GCCCATGCCCTCAGGAAGAAAAGGTTTCCAGTTGCCGGTTGTACCCGTTGAAAAAATCAGCCAGAAACCAATCACTGCAATAAAAAACAGGACTACAAGTTTGAGCCCCACCATAAAGTTGGCACTTTTGCGGCTTTCGTTGATACCGATATACGCAAGCGCAGTAATCAGGACTACAATAATAAAAGCAGGCAGGTTAATAATGAATTTAATACCTGCAAATTCCGGCGCATTTAAAAATACCATTTCAGCAACCGGCTTATGCGCTGCCAATGCTGCCTCGTAAGCCATTTTCGCTGACTGGTAACCGGTAGCCAGCCAGTCGGGCAGGTGCATGCCCATATTGCGCAGAATATTATTAAAATATGCGCTCCAGGAAATGGCCACGACTACATTGCCAATCGCGTATTCCAGGATCAGCGCCCATCCGATCACCCAGGCGATCACTTCTCCAAAACTCACATAAGAATAGGTATAGGCTGATCCCGCGACAGGTACGCGGGAAGCAAATTCTGCATAACAGAGTGCGGTGAATCCGCAGGTGACGGCCGTAATGAGAAAAAGAAAAATTACACCCGGTCCCCCATGAAATGCCGCAATGCCGATTGTTGAAAATATGCCTGCGCCGATGACCGCAGCGATACCCATAAATGTGAGATCACGGACACCCAGACATTTTTTAAGATGATGTTCGTGTGCGTCTCCCAAACCCTCTTCCGCATCCCTGATAATTTTTTCTAAAGATTTTCTCCGGAAGATGGATGAAGCCATGTTTTACAAATGTGGTAGTGTGGAAGTGTAATATAGGAGATTCACATTTAATTTGAGACTCTAATCATAAAGCGTTAACAATTAATCATTAATAACTATTAATTGGATTAGGGCCTTCAGCTTTAAGCCTTAAGCCTGAAACGTATTTCTTCAACTGCTCATGATAGGGTTTGCTGAGTGGAACCAATGGCAGGCGGAGTTCATTTTTGATCAGTCCCAATTCTGCCAGCGCGGCTTTTACACCAGCCGGGTTGTTTTCAATAAAAAGAAGATCATAACCCTCGATTAATGAATCGTTGAGTTTTTTTGCTTTTTTCAGATCGCCATCCAGGGCAGCGCGAACCATATTCGAGAAAGCCTGTGGAAAACTATTGGCTGCGACACTGATCACACCCTGCATGCCCATAGCGATCTGCGGGAAGGCCAGTGCATCATCACCGCTGACGATTAAAAAGTCAGCGGGACAATCGCGCAAAATCAAAGCACATTGAGCCATATCCCCTCCTGCTTCTTTGATGCCGGCGATATTGGGCAGTTCGGCCAGGCGAACGATCGTGGATGCATTTACATTACGTGCCGTTCTTCCGGGCACGTTATATATTAAAACCGGCTTGGGGGACGCCGCTGCAATGGTTTTGTAATGTTGATAGATGCCTTCCTGGGAAGGTTTGCTGTAATAAGGACTGGCACTGAGGATAGCAACCGCGTGGTCGGTCGGGAGTTTTTCAATTTCCCGGATCACTTCCCGCGTGTCGCTGCCACCGGCTCCGATAACCATCGGCACCCGGCCGTTGACCACGTCGATGGTAAAACGGGCGATTCTCACTTTTTCTTCACGGGACAATGTAGGGGTTTCACCCGTGGTGCCCAGGGAGACAATATATTCTACGCCGCCGCTGATGACGTGTTCGATCACCCGGGCCAGGGCCGGTTCATCGATATCCATATTTGAATTGAAGGGTGTAACGAGCGCGACGCCGGTTCCGGACAAAAGAGAGATCAGGTTACTCATGGCTCACAGGTATGGTTTCATTGATTACGGGTTCCTGAACTCCATTTCCGTTATGGTTGATGACGGCCGGTTCGGGTAGTTCATCCCAGAAGCCCATTTTATTGAATTTTTCTATACGGTTGTTGATGCGTTCTTCAGGCGACTGTTGAAAAAGTTCTTTTATCGTTTCTATGATGCGCGGTTTCAACAGCGCAGCTGCTTCATTGTAATCCCAATGTGCTCCGCCCAGGGGTTCCGGTACGATGCCGTCAATAAGACCGAATCCAAACATATTATCCGGGGTGAGCCGGAGTTCTTCGGCGGCTTTTTCTTTCTGATCCCAGCTGCGCCAGAGAATGGAGCTGCAGTTTTCCGGAGAGATCACCGTATACCAGGAATTTTCCAACATGAACACCTTATCCCCTACGCCGATGCCGAGTGCACCGCCGGATGCGC
This sequence comes from Puia sp., assembly GCA_041481385.1. GTDB lineage: Bacteria > Bacteroidota > Bacteroidia > Chitinophagales > Chitinophagaceae > Puia. The sequence continues at coordinate 926 of JBGPBW010000390.1, read as the reverse complement.
CTTCACCAATGATCACACAGATAACGGGCACGCGCAACCGAATCATCTCATAGATATTTCTTGCAATGGCTTCTCCCTGTCCGCGCTCTTCGGCTTCCATGCCTGGAAAGGCACCTGGTGTATCAATCAGCGTGACGATGGGTTTGTTGAATTTTTCTGCCAGCTTCATCAGGCGCAGGGCTTTGCGGTAACCTTCGGGATTGGCCATACCGAAATTGCGCATCTGCCGCATCTTGGTATTGGTTCCTTTCTGCTGGCCGATGAGCATAACCGTCTTTCCGTCGAGTTGGGCAAATCCGCCCACCATGGCCTTATCGTCCTTCACATTCCGGTCGCCGAAAAGTTCGATGAAATTGTCCGTCATCTTCTCGATATACTTCATGGTATATGGCCGGTCGGGATGGCGGCTCAGTTGTACCTTCTGCCAGGGCGTGAGGTGGGCTGTGATGTCCCGCCTGCGTTCCGTGACCTGGTCATAGAGTTTATTGATGGAATCGGAAAGGTCGACCTTGGTTTTTTCAGCCGTCAGCCTGAGTTTGTCTATTTCGTCAAAGAGTTCTTTGATCGGTTTCTCAAAATCCAGAAATTGCCTGTTTTTATCCAGTGGCATAGGCTAGTTATATGCTGTAAATTTAAGCTAAGCCAAAAATATAGGAAAGTTTAATTCAAGGGGCTGATCTTCAGTGAAAACAATGGCTCTTTCCGTTAAACAGACATTATCGTCTACATGATTATACTTAGTGAGGTGCTCTTGCCGGGCAGGTACATAGCGGTCACGGTGACCCCGTATTTTATGTATTTATCTCAGTTTGCAGTGTTAGAACGAAGGCCTTTCAGTCTGATCCGGGAAATTGGGAAGAATAGGCCCACATTTTTAAATGTTTACACTCGGGAAGTCTGCCCAGATAGATCAGTTCCGGAATTCT
>JBGPBW010000389.1:0-3163 GCA_041481385.1 Puia sp. | reverse complement strand
CTTAGTATTTACAATATAAGAATTGTGTACACGTATAAATGGTAAAGACAGTTGCTCCTGTATGTCTTTCAGGCGCCTGTAAATAAGTATGCGTTCTGCGGTGGTTACCAGTCGTACATATTCTTTCTCGCCTTCAAAATAAAGAATGTCTTCCATCCGTATTTTGCTCAAAGTCTTTCCCGACTTTACAAAAAAGTACTCATTTTCGGGAGCAGAAAGAGAAATATCTGCAGATTGGCGGTTATTAAAATGTGCTTCGATTTTTTGTGTTGAAGACAGAAAACGATTCAGCGTTATCGGCTTCAACAGATAATCAATGGTTTGGAAAGAATAACTTTCTGCCGCGTACTCGGAGTAAGCGGTGGTAAATACAATTTTTGTTTCTTTTGGCAACAAAACAGCGAGTTCCATACCGGATAATCGGGGCATATTGATATCCAGGAAAATAAAATCGACCTTGTTCTTTTTTAAAAACGCAATGGCTTCCAGCGCGTCGTAACATTTGGCCAACAGTTGCCATTGGGTGGTCTGATGGATCAGTATTTCCAGCAGTTTAACAGCATTGGGTTCGTCATCAATAATGATACAATTCAAATTCATGATAACGGAACTTTTAAAAAGGCAGTGAAATAGGGGGCCGTATGGTCAATATTCAATTCAAATTTTGTTCCGAATAAAAGGGTAAGACGTTTGCGTAAATTCTGTATCCCGAAACCATGGGAAGCTTTTTGTGTTTGATTTTCGTGAATATGATTGCGGGTTTGAAATAACAGGTATCCATCCTGCTGTATCAGGGAAATATCTATCAAATTGTGGCTGCTCGATTTATCAACCCCGTGTTTAAAGATATTTTCTACAAAGGTCATCAGTAGCATGGGAGGAATACTCGCCTCCCCGTTGCATTTTTTTGTGAAGGTGATTTCTGTTTCGTGACGGATGCGGATCTTTTCCAAAGCAATATAGTTTTCTATGAAGAGGATCTCGGTTTGTAATGATACTTCATCTTTAAGGCTTTCATCTACAAAATACCGCATAATATCGGAGAGCCGCTCAATCAGTGCGGCCGTTCTGGGGGCTTCACGATAAGCTTCATAATAAATATTGTTCAATGTATTAAACAGAAAATGTGGCTGCACCTGAGATTTCAGTAAATTCAATTCGGCCTGACTCTTCTGTGCCAGTATTTTTTCCGATTGCTGCTTCAAAGCAAAATAGGCAATGGCTATCCTGAATATAAAACTGAGCATATAAGTTAAGAACCCGGCCAAAACAAAATTCACTGCTGTTCCGAAGGACCAGGCTTCAGGTTTATCAGGATTAAATGAATTATAAAGTGATATGATCAGATAACCCCTCGTCAAACCTGCTCCTATCAACAGGGTGACGACATACAAAACATATTGCAGCTTTTTTTCCCGTTGGTAATAAACCGGGAACAGGAATTTAATATTCCCGTAAATAATCAGTGCATAGAAGGAAACATTAACCAGGGCGAAACTCCACGACCAGAGAAAACCATCCTGCGGCAGCATGGAGAAAAAGACAATAAAAAACACAGCAACCCAAACCAACCACTGCAGCTGTTTAATAGTTGCCTGTCCGGTAAAAAACTTCATATTTAAAATTACAAGGCTTTTTCGTTCTGTCCGATTGTTTTCAATAATCCGGCATGTATATTCAACAAATGCCTGCCGCGGTATGTGCCGGTTATTGAGTTAATTGGCTAAACCACTATAAATAAGACGTTATCCGTTGAAAGGATTTGATTATACAGATAATAAAAATAAGGTTTGCTATTATTTTATACAGCAAAATAGCTAAAAAATGAAACGTCTGTCATTATTATTTGCGTTCCTCGTATTAACACTCGTTACCGGATCAGCATTCGCACAATTTACCCAGTCGCAGATGGTTACTGAATGGCAAAGGGCAAAAACCTACACCAAGGCCTACCTGGATGCAATGCCCGCAGATGGTTATAGTTTTAAACCGACGCCCGACATCCGTTCATTTGCTGAACAAATGCTTCATCTTGCGACTGACAATTATGGTTTCGCGGCATTCGCAAGCGGGAAACCGAATCCTATAGGGGATTCATCGCTGGAAAAAATAGCCCGGCCAACGAAGGAAGCCACTACAAACCTGGTCATGGATAGCTATGATTTTATGATCAGTACATTGCAGAGCATGACGGCCGATCAAATGAATGAGATGGTAAAAAGACGCAACGGACAGGAAATATCAAGGGCCAACCTTTTCGGAAAAGGATTTGAACACCAAACACATCATCGTGGTCAGACAACCATTTACCTGCGTTTAAAAGGTGTGACGCCTCCCAATGAGATGCTGTTTTAATTCGATTTATTCCCCGGTAGCGGTCGACAAGCTGATTGTCTCGTCCGGAAAATAGCCGGGATATTCAAAATTCAGCAACAATTCCAGAAAATAAATCACTTCCATCAGCGGATGGTCTTCATCCGGTAATTTATACTTTTCTTTCGCGGAATTCACGAAGAAAATCACTTGTTGCCGGTAAAATTCCCAGTTGCTGGAAGAAACCGAGCGATTCAACAATTACCCAGTCCTCTATTATTTTGCCGCTTCGTATTCGGTGAATGGTCAACATGCGAATATTTATGCGTTTTCCGTTTGGCGAGATTCCGAGCCATTGCCCTGTATGCGTTCCGTCCATCACTAATAAAGTCGATACCCGATCTCCTTCAGCAATCATTTGCTCAATAGTGAATTTAAGATCAGGAAAGCCAGATAGCCATTCAGCAATATGATCTTTGATGCTTTCCGGACCACGCGGAGTTGATATGGTCGGTATTCCAGATCGGAGTTGAAAAGTATGGCAATCGTTATCGAAAATATCATTAGCGATTTCAAGTTTCCTTTTATTCCATACTTCTTCAAAAAATCTTATAATAAGTCGTTTATTATTCTCCATATTTCAGATTTTCAAATATTTGGCCTCGGGAATCAATGGGTTTCTGCAACTTAGCGGGATGTGACTTAAGTATATATATCGAAATTAACAAAGAGAGGCTGGTATGATCAACAAAAACACAAAGCCTGACGCAGCAGAAATCATTTCCTTCATGAAAATTCTCCTTTTAATAGATGAAAGAGAAGGGGAGAAAGACACTTAATTTTTAACTCT
>JBGPBW010000388.1:0-3179 GCA_041481385.1 Puia sp. | reverse complement strand
GGTCCACAGGCTATAATGTCCCATATCTGCCATGGAGCCTCCACCGAAATCATACCAACCCCTGAACACCATATTGGTATAATTGGGATGATAGGGCCTGTAGGCTTCCGGGCCCAGCCATAGGTCCCAATCCAACCCATTGGGAATGGGAGGAGTATCTTCAGGGATGGTAGGATACTGCGGCCATACGGGACGATTGGTCCAGTTATGCACTTCCATTAGTGTGCCGATGGCGCCGGCATTTATCCAGTTCATCACGGCCTCCATTGAGCCATTTGAATCCCAGGGTATCAAATGTGTTATAGTCTTACTCCCACGAGCCATTCCAATCAGTTTCTTTCCTTCGATCAACCGGTTTGAGAGCGGCTTATGGATTAAGATATGCTTGCCTCTCTTTAAAGCAGCCATGGCAATGATCCCATGCAGGTGATCGGGTGTCATTATCTTAACAGCATCCAGGTTTTTTTCTTTTTCAAGCAGTTCCCGAACATCCGCATAAGCATTACAGCCCTTGAGCTTTAGTTCCGGGTGAACGTTCGCATAGAAAGTATCAACGATCGATTTCCCATTGTCTCTTCCTCCGGGAATGGAATTGTCGCCCCCGGAATTCCAGTCGGCTTGCTGAATGGTTTTCCGGATTTCGTTTCTTAACCAGTCTTTGCCCCAGTCCTTATATCCGATCGCTTGCTTATTAGGATCGCAAACGGCAGTGACCTGGATTCTGGGATTTCCCAATAATGGCAATAGTTCTCTGATGCCCTGGGTGCCCACGCCAATATAGGCCAACGTGATTTTGTCGCTGGGCGCCACATATTTTTTACCTCCAAGTACATGCCTTGGGACGATGGTAAAGGCCAATGCTGAAGTCGCCATCACTTCAACAAATTTCCGCCGGTTGATTGATGACTTTTTTCCGGGTGCATCTGCCGGCTTTTCGATTTGAATTTCCTGTGAAGATGGATTTTGGGGAATGTCATTTTTCATTTTACAAAATTTACAGTTAGTGAGGAGAAAATACAGGTGCGGTATTTTGAGCTGTCCTTTCAAGTTAATAAATTTTCCTGAATGACAGCAAGAATTTGCGCGGCGTTCCCCAATAAAAATTCATTTCAACCAATTGAGTTTTAAGGTCCAGGAAAGGAGAAAAAGGGAAATATCTGATAGGATTTCCTTGGGAGGATTTTAGGCATAAATTAGAAAGCTTTCCTTATGATAGATTTGAGAACACGAATTATTACTAATGGCGGGTAGTGGACACAGTGACTCGTCCTAAAAAAAGTTTACAGGTTAATAGATAAATCCTGCGATAGGTTTACAGGGTCATTTTCATTTTTCTTTTCAAAAGTAAGTGGTTTTTTAAAATAGTTTTTCCATAATCTCTGATGATTTATTTTTTTATTGTTATGTAATTTGTCAGGCGTTAGGTTGCTAATACTCATGTGTGGCCTGCCGTTGTTGTACAGACTGATAGCCTTTTGTAATTGTTTTTTTGCTTCTGGTAAATTGTTAGTTTGATAGTGGTCCAGGTATTCTTCTTTGATGATTCCGTTCACTCTTTCAGCTATAGCATTTTCTAATGGGTCTCCGTTTTCGGTCATACTGATCCTGATTCCATTGTCCTGCAATAGCTTTACATATTTGCTGCTGCAATATTGTATTCCTCTGTCGCTGTGGTGGGTAAGCTGCAATGGCTTGGCAGCTCCTCCAAGAGCTGCAAGAGCCATTTGCAGCGCTTCGATGCTTTGGATAGCTTCCATTGTTTCCGCTACATGATAACCCACTATTTTGCGGGAGTAGGCGTCAGTGATTAAACTGATGTAAAGATGTTCGCCTGTTTCTATCTTCCAGTAGCTAATATCGCTTACCCATAATTGATTGATTGCTCCAGGGATAAAATCCCTGATTAAGTTCGGATACTTTCTAAGCCAATGGTTAGAATAAGTAGTTTGTATCTTTCGCTTTCTTTTCTTTACCAGCAATTTGTTGGCAGCCAGCAGGTCAAATAAAGCATCTCTGCCCATCTTTATACTATGCTCTAACATAAAGGGCTGAACCAAATCATACAGCTTTCTGGTGCCCATTATTCTATGTTCTTTTCTTATTTTCATTACTTCTTTTAATATTAATAAATCAGCTGTTTGCGTACTTTCTGCTTCCCAGGAGTGCTGATAATATGCCTGTCGGGTGATACCAAATAACCTGCAAATACGGGATAGGCCTACCCTAAAGTATTTGCATTTTAATTCATGGATTACCTGGTATTGGGCTTTTTTCTAATCGGAATTTTAAGTTCGGATTCTGCTATCTCTATCATTCTTCGATAACCTTCAGCCAGCAATTTAGCATCTTCAAGCTCCTTTTTAAGAAGTTCAATTTGTTGTTGCTCCTCGGTTAACAGATGGTTCTTTTTTTTGGGTTTATCTGGCAATGGTTGAAAATTTTCAATGCCAATATACGCACTTCTCGTTCGTCTATTGACTCCGGCTACATAGCCTAATTTTCTCAACCAGTCATGAACCAAAGAATGGCAACTTAGACTGTATTTTTCTACACAATCCCGTAACGAAAGACCATTTTCAATATGCTCTTTACAAATCTGATGTTTAAGTTCAAGGCTGTAAAAAGTCCGTCTTACAAACTCATTCGAATTATACATTTTTACACTCAATTTGTGTAAACCTATTTTAGGACAAGACAGAACACGAATTATTACTAATGGCGGGTGGTGGACACAATCCACGCCGGGGGATTATGGTGGTTAGTGAGGACACTAACCACGGCGAGCGAAGTTTTCTTTTTGGTAGATTTGAGAACACGAATTATTACTAATGGCGGGTAGTGAACACAATCCACGCCGGGGGATTATGGTGGTTAGTGAGGACACTAGGCACGGCGGGCGTGGGTTATGAAACTTACTTCTGCTGACGAACCTGATTTGATAATGGTGGTTAGAGGGTGCAAAAACCACGGCTTCGCAGGCATAAAATTCGTATTCCGGAACTTGTACCAGCTTGTTCCAAATTGAACAAAGCATGAACTGGTAAAAGTTTCTCTTCGTCCGAAATTTGAGAATATTTTTTTTGGCTGATCATTAATGGAATTTAAACATTAAACAAGGGGAATGAAGAGAATCTACAGCATTGATTTTACGAGGGGCCTCGTTATGATTATCATGGCCC
>JBGPBW010000387.1:0-3182 GCA_041481385.1 Puia sp. | reverse complement strand
TGGAATGTGACATGAATTTCAATAATAAATAATTATCCAAAATATTATTATAATGAAACGATTATTAATATATGCCGGGGTTCTGTTCTTCCTGGGATTTGGATTAAGTGGCTGCTACAAGGATGTAATACTTCCTACGACAGATCAAACTGCACCCCCGCAATTTGTAAGCCACAGCAGTGATTTGCAGCCGATATATACATCGAATTGTGCTTTATCCGGCTGTCACGTGCCGGGGTCGCAAGTGCCATATCTGACACCTGACTTGTCTTACCAGCAACTCATGGGCGGATATGTTAACACGATTGTCCCAACAGACAGCAAACTCTATATAGCTATAAACGGAATCATGCAGGTGCATATTCCGCTGGCTTCAGACAGACAGAAAATTTACGACTGGATCAGAAACGGGGCACCGAATAATTAAGGGACCTTAAAAATTAATCAAATGAAAAGATTTATCAACAAAACAAAAAGTCGGCTGATATCCGTTGTTAGTCTCCTGGTTGCGCTGTTTGTCATGAATAGTTGGGGGTTTGCGCAGAATGACAGTGCAGCTGTTGTTCAGAAATCACAGCAGTCAGCCAAACCAAGACCGGTTAAAAATACTTTTGGAAGCAGCCTGATTATAGATGATCAAACCGTCATGGTTCCCGTGAAAGGAACACTTGAATTTGACATTCAACACAGGTTTGGATCTGTTCAGAATGGCTCCAAGGACTTATGGGGCATTTATGGTATCTCTAATATCCGGATGGGTTTTCAATATGCTCCCATTGACAATCTGTATGTGGGATTCGGACTGACCAAATTAAATATGTTATTCGACGGAAGCGCTAAATATGCCATTTTGAAACAGACAGAAGGCGAATCACCCGTCAGCGTAACCTACTATGGTAATGCTGCCGTAAAAACTATAGCAGACCCGGATAATATTGTATTTACCTACAGTTCGCAACGCTGGTCCTTTTTTAATGAACTGATCTTCGCCAGGAAAGTCAATGATAACCTGTCTGTACAGGTGGCTTTCAGCATGTCTCACCAGAACTCTGTACCGGGTTATTATACAAAATCAGACACTACAACGGTTATCTACAAGGAACAGAAATTCAATCTTTATGCTGTTTCCTTTTCTGCAAGGTATAAATTGACACCTGGTACGGCTTTCATATTCGACTATGACCAGCCACTGACAACTTTTAACAATAACAACCCACATCCTAATTTTGCTTTTGGGTTTGAATTGGGTACCAGTGGTCACTCGTTCCAGATATTTGCAGGCAACTATTCAATGCTGAATCCACAACAGAATAACCTGTATAACAATAACAATCCCTTTGGTTATACCACGAACACGGGCGTGAAAGTGCCAGGTGGTCAGTTCCAGATTGGGTTTAATATTACCCGGCTCTGGAATTTTTAGGCGGGTATCATGATTTTGATTGAGAATGGTTAAGCAGTGTTATGAAGAGCCCTGGATTCACCAATGCATTCAGGGTTCTTTATTTATATTTAATTTCACCTGTTGGTGTAAAATGACCCGCGTTCCCGCAATGAAATTATTACCGGCAAGCCCCCGCCCGCTCTGGAAATACGGATTCATTCCGTTTGCGTTATTCGCTTTTGCCTGCAGGGAACAGATAAAAAATAATTCGCCGGAAACAAAACCGGTTGTCAGGAAAGCAAAGCTGATAAAAAAACCGCCTTCCAGCTTTAACGATACACTGATCATTACTTATAAATCGGCTGTATTTTACAGCCCGGATTCACTGCAATTGGAAAAAATACAAATGGTCAATGAAAAGAATGTGATGGCTTATATAAAACACGATTGTTATTACCAAATGCAAAATGCCCGTTTGTCGCTAAAGAATGACTGGCCAAAAGTGAAGATCATAGAGGTATCCAGGGCCCGTTATCTTTCATTTGTAAAATCGACAGGGGCTGGAATTGTTATCGATCTCAACGAAAAAAACGACATATGCGGTTTATTTCTCTTTGACGGGAAACAAGATCCTGTTCTGGTGGATATGCCGAATGTGGATACTTTCCTGAATCAATATTTTAATAAGTAAAAGACATAATACGCGATTTTTTCTAACCGCGCCACTGTATTTTATTTAATTCCGCCAAAAGCCGCGAAACAGATATTCTTGTGAAGGATTTCTGTATTTCTGAAGCCGACCTTTTTCATTAGGCTCAGTTGGTAATTCAGCGATCTGGGCGAGTCTTCCCTGTCAACATAATCCAACACTTTCTGACGGTAATCTCTGCCGCCTGTGATCTCCAGATATTCACCATACCTTTCCCAAATGTATTGGGTCATTATTTCTGATTCCTGTATGACCAAATCTGAAATCATCAGGCATCCACCCGGTTTGAGTATTCTGAATAGTTTATTGAAGACTGCTACCCATTCCGCGTCTTCCCGTAAGTGATGAAGCACGGCCCCGGCCAGGATAATGTCGAAATGATTCTCTGGTAATGAGATTTCCCGGATATCTCCCTGGATGGTGTTCACGTCAACGTTTGATTCCATGGAAATCCGCTCCAAAGCCTTATCAAGCATGGGTTTACTCAAATCGACCAGCGTGCAACGCAAGGTTCTAATTTTTGATAACATCATCAGGGTATAGTTACCCGCTCCGCATCCAATATCCAGTAAATTTTTCGCATCCGGGACAAGCCTTACAGCAGCCTCAGTAACCAGATCCAGAGTGATTTTTGCATCCACAGTGGATATTTGTCCCGTGTCGAGGTTTGAAAATCGTTCAACATCTTTATCAAAACGTTCCCTGATTTCTGAAATAGTGGACTTGTTCATTTTATTAACGGTTTAACCTGAGTTGAAGAAGATTTCCAATCTGAAGAGCAGCATGTCGTAAATTCATTTCAGTATGTTCCATCGCCATTATTAGATCTTCAGGTTGATGACCGATTGCAAGTAATACATCGAAATAATGACTTAGTTGCAATTGGTCTTCAGGAGGCACAGCCCCTGCCAGTCCAATCACCCCCAGACCTTTTTTTCTGGCCCTCCTCGCTACTCCGAACGGACCCTTCCCCTCCAACGTTTGAATATCAATACTGCCTTCGCCGGTTATAACCAGATCGGCCATTTCCAGCGCCGCGTCAAATTGGGTGATGTCCAGGAAATATTCGATGCCCTGTTTGATCTTCGC
>JBGPBW010000386.1:0-3184 GCA_041481385.1 Puia sp. | reverse complement strand
GTAATAGGGAAACAGTAAAATGTTTCCTTATTACTTTACTCCCGCGGTTGGTATTTTACAACCACAAGCCCCCCGAGATCCGGTATCCCCCATTTGGTGCAAGCAACTAACTGATGCCCGCAGGTAATCCAATCCGGTTCACGAGGCCGTCACAACGAAGCTGTGCCGGCTTTTTTATTGGAAGGCGATGCAAGCTTGCTTGAATGAGGCTGACAATGAAAAAGACGCAACGCGTGAAGCGCGTTGGACGGCCTTGGTTAAGCACCTCGCAGGAGTATTTGGATCATCAAGGCGAAGCCGAGATAATCCTAGGCGAGGGTTAAAAACTCTAACAACTTTAAACGGCGTTCCCTGTTTTCCCAGTGGTACTTAAAAAACTCCTTTCGGTAGGGGCTAAGCTGGAAAACATTTTAAATTTGACGGCCCGTGGTAAGTCATGAAACGATGCTGGCAATTAAAACCCAGCAGGCTGAAAATTTAAAAAAAAACGAAAACATGAATAATATTAATAAGAATATTTTGGCTTTTTTAATATTTACTTCAACATGCAACTTATTGCATGCACAAAATCAATTTTCAATAAATTATGGAGATAACAAGGAAGCAGGAAACTATAAAATAATTAATGGTATAAATCTTTACTATGAAATTTATGGAACAGGAAAGCCATTAATTTTTCTACACGGTAGCGGAGGTTCAATAAGAGGCGCAAGTGCAAAGATTGAATACTTTAAAAAGTATTTTAAGGTTATTGCAATTGACAGCAGGGGACACGGAAAATCAATTGACACAACAACAAAACAATTGACTTACGTACAAATGGCCAATGACATTAAAGTTCTGTTGGACTCTTTAAACATAGACAGTGCATTTGTTCAGGGACAAAGTGATGGAGGTGTTTTAGGGCTGTTACTTGCTATTAATTTCCCGCGCAAAATATCTAAGCTTGCTACATATGGTGCAAATATGTTTCCGGGAAAGAAAGCAATATTTGATGAAATTGACAATTTGGTATTGGACTCATTAAAAACTACAAAGAACCTTAAAACAAAAAGACTTTATTCATTATTAGCCTATCAACCTGATATCACTGACAAGGACTTGCAAAAAATTAAATGCCCCGTATTAATTATGTCGGGTGACAGAGATGTTATCAGGCTTGAACATTCTATTGAAATATTTAACAACATACCAAACGCTAATTTCTTTGTAATGCCGGGAGCCACCCATTTTGGATCCGTTGAAAAACCCGAATTGTTTGATCTGGTATTATTAGACTTTTTAAATAAACCATTTTCAAAAGTATCCACTGTTGATATAATTATCGGTAAACATTAACTGCCACCAACAAAAAGTATTTGCAAAAGCAGGGCTGGACAATGTAACATTATCTATTTGCAAGCACCGGCAATTAAGTGTTATTTGGAGTATACATAATTCAAATGATCATCTAACGGGGTCATCTTCGGCATCAACAGGTGCACAAATCCCAGTATAAAAATATAAGAAAAACCGGCGATCATGAAGGCCCAGAAATAACCGGAATTACCGGCGGTATCCAGTACCGCCCCCAAAGCAATATCCGCGATGATCGCAAACGCCACCCCAACCATTTTCCCAATCCCGATTACAGACGCAACGGCTTTCTTTGGAAAAACATCCGGAACCAGCGTATATCCATTAATAGACCATGACTGATGACCTGCAGCAGCGAGACCAATTAAAAAGACTGCGAGCCATTTGCTTGTTATAAATGGAACAAAGCTCACAGGCAAAATGATGATCGCACAAACCAGCATGGTTATTTTCCGGGCCCTGTTGATCGACCAGCCTTTTTTTATCAATGCACCCGAAGCATATCCTCCGAGCAGACTTCCGGCATCCGCCATAATAAAAATAACCAGGAACGGAGGCCCGATGTTTTTAATGTCTACGCCAAACTGTTCTGCAAGAAATTTGGCGCCCCAGAAAAGATAAAACCACCAGACACCATCAGTGATAGTAGTAAGAGCGAATGCCCAAGTTTCCCTCTTGGGTAATAATTTTAACCAGGGAATTTTCTCTTTTGTTTCCTCTTCGGAATCACTCTTAATATAGGCTAACTCTGCCGCTGATATTTTTGAGTATTCCTCCGGTCTATGATAGGTTCTCAACCATAAAAATACCCAGAGGGTGCTAAGCACACCGGTAATGAGAAAGGGTATTTGCCAGCGATCTCCGTTTACAGAAACAATAGCGCCAACAATGAACGGCGCTAAGATCGCACCAACACTGGTTGATGCATCAAAAATACCTGTAGCAAAAGCTCGGTCTTTTTTTGGAAACCATTCTGCTACTGTTTTAATGGCTGCAGGAAAATTTCCCGACTCGCCAATTCCCAGGCCGAAACGCGCTACAATAAAACCAATTAAACTAAAAGCCGGCCTGATCACCGCATGCAGCATCCCGAACAGGCTCCAGATAACGATTGAAATAGTATACCCTGTCCTCGTGCCAAGCCTGTCAATCATACCTCCCATGAAAAGCAACCCGATACCATAGGCAATTTTGAAGGAAACCATGATGGCTGCATAATCCTTATTTGACCAATGGAAGAGTCTTTGCAGGGTCGGAGCCATTACACCGACTATACTTCGGTCAAAGTAGTTAATCGTAGTGGCCATAAATACCAATGCAAGGATTCGGTAACGGTAATTGCCCATTTGCCGGTTTTAGTCTTTCATTTTTTATCGTGTGCTATTTAAACAGGGTATTCCCCGGTTGCCGATAGTTTAATCTTATCTTTTCAAATTCTCTTTGATATTCCTTTAACGGGTTCCCGGTTATCTGTTGTCCGGATATAGTCACCGGGTTTATGAATACAATGTTCTTGCTGCCAAGTGCCGCCGCTAATGAAACATCTCCCCAATTCAGAAAACCGGGCAGCTGAATGGCAGCGCTATAGAAGTCAATACCTTCGCGGGTATCAAACAAATAACTGACTGGAGCTTCACGCAGAGTAACCTGATCGACATGGCCTTCCAGTGCACTAAGAAATAGTCCGGCCAGACCGGCTTCCTTAGTTCCATCGATACTTACTTTCACAGCCTTGTATCTGGAGTTCAGGAATTGAATAAGGATTGTAAGCTCTTTTACCCATTCTCCAATCATGGTTCTGCCAAACCATAACTCCGACCTGGCAACT
>JBGPBW010000385.1:0-3205 GCA_041481385.1 Puia sp. | reverse complement strand
TGTTGAAGCTTTGAACAAAGCAACCATTTCACAGGATAAACCGATGTTGGACAAATTAACAGCGGAGGAATTAAGCTATGGGCATTCCACAGGTCTCGTGGAAAATAAGACAGCATTCATCAAGAATATTTTATCCGGAACTACTAAATTTTTTCAAATTGATAATGCCGACCAAACCATTAACCTGGCAGACGATGTGGCCATTGTGCGGAACATTTGTTCGATAAAGGGTACTAAAGACGGGGCGCCCCTGGATATAAAAATCGGTATTCTGATGATATGGAAAAAAGATGGCACTGATTGGAAATTGGTAGCCCGTCAGGGATACAAACTTCAATAACCCGGTCACTTAATTTTCACAAACCTGGCCGTATACATGGAATCGGCCTGACTACCGTAGCCGCAGATCAGTTCCTCTTTTTCCAGTTGCATGGAGCTTGATTCCAGGAGACGGGCAGTAATCCGTTCATTCTCGTCGGCAAATATCGAACAGGTTATATATACCAGAATGCCCCCGGGTTTCAGTCGGGTTATGACATTTGAAAGAATTTTCCACTGGCGCTGATGATAATTATCAATGGTTTGCGGATCAAAATAAAACAGCGCTTCGGGGTTCCGGCTCCAGGTACCGCTGCCAGTGCAGGGCAGATCGGCAGTAATATAGTTAAAGGACTGACGAGGCAGGTCGTTCTGATCGGTCAGGTCGGCCTGGAACTGGTGTGCGGGACGGATACCTGCTTCCCCCAACCGGGTAGTGAGGTTTTTTAAAATTGAATCGCGTATATCCGATACCGTTATATGACATCCGGGAAACAGGTCGGCCAGCAGGATCGATTTTCCGCCACTGCCCGCGCAACAATCCCATGCTTCGAACTCCCTTTTGGAATCGGGTTTCAATATCAGGGCCATGCTTTGTGAACTGAGGTCCTGAATTACCGCTTCGCGGTTTAATGAAAAAAGATTGTCCAGTTTGGTGCCGCCTGCAAAAGACCAGGTTTTGAAAGGAAGCTTTCCCAATGGATCCGCATCCCGGAAAGCCAGTCCCTGGCCTTCCAGTTTATTCAACAATGTCTGTTCCTGCCCTGGGCGGACGCGTATATATAAGAGTGGTTTTTCCAAAAAAGATAAACACCAGGGCCGGTGATCCATGCCGACACTCAATGCATTTTTCCAGGGAAAAATTTCCAGCACATCGAAATCCGGCTGGCTCCTGCGCAGGATTTCCAGTTTTTCTTCCAGCGGTTTTTCGATCTGCACATGCCATTCCGGTCGCAGGTATTCCAGTAAGGGCTCCGGCAGGGGATTGGAAAGAAAAAGTCCGGCTAAGATCCGTTCTTCCGGAGAGATATTTTTCAGTGCGTGACCCAGCCGGAAATAACAATAGACCATTTCGCTCACCTGTTTCCTGTCGCGGGATCCCATTTGAGGATTCTCGCGAAAAAAATTTTTAAGCCATCCGGCTATAGGGGTCTCTCCCTTGTACGCTGCCAGGATGCGCAAAGCATACCGGAGCAGGTTATCGAATTTCATTGGCGAAATTCAGTTGTTGATTGATAAGTGATGAGTTATGAATGATGAAAGATGAGGATGCAATGATCAGACCTAAATATTTATAATTCAAGAAGTGTTTTTACCGGATCTCTCCCGAACAGCAGCTGGTCGGGATTTTCAAGAAGTTCCTTAACACGTACCAGGAAACTTACTGATTCGCGGCCGTCAATGATACGGTGATCATAACTGACCGCCAGATACATCATAGGCCGGACCACGACCTGGCCATTAACTACCACAGCCCTTTCCTCTATTTTATGCATGCCGAGAATGGCAGATTGGGGAATATTGATAATGGGCGTTGACATCAATGAACCGAACACACCGCCATTGGTGATGGTAAATGTTCCTCCCTGCATTTCTTCCATGCTCAGTTTATTGTCCCTGGCTTTGCCTGCCAGTTCCACAACCTTTTTTTCAATCTCGGCCATACTGAGGCTTTCTGCATTTCGAATGACGGGAACGACCAATCCCTTGGGTGCCGACACCGCTATAGAAATATCGCAGTAGTCGTGATAAATAATTTCTTCACCGTCAATATAAGCATTCACTGCGGGCCATTCCTGCAGGGCATAACAACATGCCTTCGTAAAAAAACTCATGAAGCCCAGGTTCACGCCATGTTTCTCCTTGAACTTTTCTTTATATTTCGTACGAAGGGCCATTACCTGGCTCATGTCCACCTCATTAAAGGTCGTGAGCATGGCCGTGGTATTTTTTGCTTCCACGAGTCGCCTGGAAACCGTTTTACGCAGGTTACTCATTTTTTCCCTGCGAAGTTCCCTTCCAAACAAAGCTTTTCCGGGCAGCCGTCCCGGGTTGTTCAGCGCATCCAGTACATCGTGTTTGACGATTTTTCCGTTCGCTCCGGAAGGTTTGATAGTTCCGGTATCCACTTTCTTATCTGTGATGATGGCTGCAGCTACAGGAGTAGCTTTCGGTTCGTTGCCGGATGATTTTTTTTCAGTCGTCTGGGATTCGACCACTTTATCAGCATCGCTTTTGATTGCGGGTTCAGTATTTTTAACCGGCGAGCCATTGGTAGCGGCTTCTTTCCCCTTCGATGCGGGTTTTACAGCAGATTCATCAATACTGGCGATTGTGTCGCCTATTTTCAAGGTATCTCCTTCTTTGCCGTGGGTTTTAAGGGAGCCTGCTTTTTCAGCATTGACTTCAAAAGTGGCTTTTTCACTTTCGAGCTCAGCAATCACTTCGTCACGATCCACATAATCGCCATCCTGTTTAAGCCATTTCACCAAGGTAACCTCGCTGATGGACTCCCCAACAGCCGGTACTTTAATATCGATCATCTGCTATACAATTTTCGTTCACGAAGATAATTTATTCAGGATATAAGCCCGCGATATTTGCCTGATCAGATACTGAATGCGGTTTCGATGATTTCAGACTGTTCCTGAGCATGAACTTTGGCATAACCGGTTGCCGGAGATGCCCCCGGCTGACGGGAAATAAATCCATAATTAATGCTTTTAAGATTCATTTGCAGGAAGGAGGCCGCACCCATATTCAGGGGTTCTTCCTGAATCCAGAACCAGGTAGCATTACTGTATTTTTTGTAGAGCAGGTCCAGCTGATTAACCGGAAGCGGATAAAGTTGTTCAAGCCGGATGACTGCGATGTCTTTCCGGTTTTC
>JBGPBW010000384.1:0-3233 GCA_041481385.1 Puia sp. | reverse complement strand
GGTTCATTGATGGTCCTTTGGGTACTGCCCAGCTCTTAAGGACTCCATGCAATTCCAGCCTGAAATCATAGTGAAGGCTGGTTGCCTTATGCCTTTGTACCACAAATATTAATTTCTTCCCGCTATCCTTTCCTACTGACGGTGCAGGTTCAGGCGTAGCAGAAAAATTTCTTTTCTTATTGTAGCTTGAAAGACTCATTAGGAAGCTTTTTTTCTCTTGCCATGATTCAGGCTGGCCTTCAATTGATCCATGAGGTCCCTATTCTTGCTGTGAACCACTCGCAATGCTGGTTCAGGAGTTTTTATTCCTTTGGATTTTGCCTTGATCAGTTTCAACAAATGAGCGGAATAAGTATCCTTATAGGAGTCGATATTGAAAGGTTGACTGTACTGGTTAATGAGGGCCACGGCCATTTTTAATTCAGCCGGTTTAATATCGGCCCTGGCCGGAATCTTTAGATCACTATGGTCTCTTATTTCTTCCCTGAACCTGATCCTTACCAAAACCAGCATTTGATCCATTGGTTTGATTACGGCAAGACTTTGCCTGGTGCGCATAACATAACTGGCCACGGCCACCTTACCGGTTTTTTTTAATGCTTCCCTAAGCAGCACATATGCTTTGGCGCCCGAAGTTTCAGGTTCCAAGTAATAAGGCATTTCATAATAAAGGCTGTCAATTTCCTCTTCCTCCACAAAATCCGAGATCTCAATCGCCTTGGTTTGTTTGGGACTGGCTTTTTCGAAGTCGGTTTCATCAAGAACAACCCACTTATTTTTTAATTTAAAACCCCTCGCAATATTGCCCCATGCAACTTCTTTCCCGGTTTTTTCATTTACACGCATATACCTGACCCTGGAATGGTCCTTCTTATCCAGGAAATCAAAATCCAGTTCGCTATCCCGAACGGCACTATATAATTTTACAGGGATATTCACCAGGCCAAACCCAATCCAACCTGTCCATACAGCTTTCATGTAAGATTTTTTTGCTTTTGATGAAAAATCGGTCAGCCTTTTAAAGTTACAACATATTTGGAATCTACTGTTTTCACAAATAATTCTGCCATGGCTTAATTCGGAAAGATAAAGGATTGGAAGAGTAGGCAGAATCCTAGTGAATGCAAACAGAATGATAGAATGTAGTTTCTGCAAAATGATGTGGCCAAGCCATGTCATTTCTAGGATAGCTATGACCGATAGTTGACTCATATCAACATAAAAACGTCCCAACTGAATTCATTTCATTGTAGAATTGTTCAGGCAGTAAATAATTTCTAACTTACTGCCCAATTAACTTCAACTGCTATGAAAAAGTGGCTTACCGGTTTTGTTTTACTGCTGGCGACAGGTTTCTTATCTGCCCAGGATTGCAGGAATTATTACTACCTGCAAAACAACAAAACGGTGGAGATGACCATCTATAACAGAAAAGGAGACGTTTCGGGCAAACAGGTTTATACGGTTTCCAATGTAGCCAATTCCGGGGGCACAACTTCGGCCACCGTTGAATCGGAAATGTTTGATAAAAAAGGGAAATCCATTACCAGAGCCGGCAATACCATCAAATGCTCGGGGGGTGTAATGATGATTGATATGAAAATCTTCATTCCGCAACAGCAGGCTGAACAATTTAATAAAGCGGAGGCCAGTTCTAAAAATGTTTATCTCGAATATCCATCCAATATGAAACCGGGGGATCAACTCAAAAATGGAGCCTTCACCATAGAGATCAATAAAAGCGGCATCCAGCAAACACTTAGTATGACCATTGACGATAGAAAGGTGGAAGGAAAAGAAACCATTACGACTCCCGCAGGCACCTGGGAATGCTTCAGGATCACATACCATAGTAAACTCGTGATAAAGACCGGCCCAATTGGAATTCCTCTCAATATTGAAGGCACCGAATGGTTTGCACTGGGTTTCGGAATCGTGAAGACTGAAAGCAAATCAGGAAAAACAGAAATCACTGCTATTAAATAAGGATTCAGGAGCCCCCGGCTTTAAGGAAGGATTAACCCTTAGGGCCCATTATCTTCTTCAGGCACCGTTCCAGGCTTTTTTCCCAATTGGGGATCGATAGACCAAATCTCACTTTTATGAGTCCCGTATCCAGCAAGGAATATGAGGGTCTCTTTGCCGCCGTCGGATATTGCGAACCGGGAATGGCATTAATCTTACAATTACTGCCAATCAGATCCCTGATGGCCGTGGCAAAACCATACCAGCTTGTGTTGCCGGCATTGCTATAGTGATAAATCCCCGGAATCCATTCCTTAAATTCGATGATATGCATGATGGCACCCGCGAGGTCAGCCGCATAGGTGGGTGAGCCTGTCTGATCATAGACCACATTTATTTCAGCTTTTTTCTGCATAAGGCCGATCATGGTCTTTACAAAATTGTTGCCTAATGAAGAATAAAGCCAGGAACTGCGGATTATGACAGATTCTTTGTTGAGCTTCATAGCCAGTCTTTCACCCTCCAGTTTGGACGCGCCATATACATTTACAGGATCAACGGGATCATTTTCCGTATAAGGAACTGAAGATTTTCCATCGAAGACATAATCGGTGGAGATATGCAGGAATTTGCATTGTTCCCCACGGCAAATTTCGGCGAGTTTACCCACCGCTTCAGCATTTACCAGGTAAGCCTGCTCCTTTTCGGCTTCGGCCCTGTCAACAGCAGTATATGCAGCGCAATTAATGCAGAATGCCGGATGATTTGTTTTGAAAAATCGAAGCATCCTTTCATAATCATTAATGGGCAGGTCCTGCTTCGACTGAAACATAAAATGGAATCCGGGGTAAGCCGATTCAAGCAATCTCAGCTCACTGGCCAGCTGACCGTTGGCCCCCGTAACAAGAATCTTGGTCCTGGACATATCAGGGAATTATCCTTCAAATTCAAAATTATTTCTCGCATCAACAAAACCCGGATGTTTTTTATCTTTTTCAGACAAAATCAGCTTTTCCTGGGGAATCTTCCAGTCTATCTGCAAAACCGGGTCGTTGTAAATGATACTTCCTTCACATTCCCTGCTATATAAATTGTCGCATTTATAAAAGACTGATGCGGTTTCGCTCAATACTGAAAAACCATGCGCAAATCCATTTGGTATCAGTAACTGGAGTTTATTAATGTCAGACAATTCAATACCAAACACTTTTGCATATGTAGGCGATCCCTTTCGAATATCCACGGCAACATCCCAGATACTCCCTTCC
>JBGPBW010000383.1:0-3246 GCA_041481385.1 Puia sp. | reverse complement strand
TGCCAGATTTTCAATAGCCTTTTTTGCCGCAGTACGTTGATATTCCCATTCCACATCCCCTTCCAGTGTTACCACTCCATTTTCCACTTTGACTTTAATTTTATCTTCTTTTACCGCCGTGTGCCATTTCAGGGCATTTAAAATAGCTTCTGCAATTTCAGTATCTGTTCTCTTGAAAAAGGGAGATACGCCAACCTGTATATCTTCAGCAACCGCTTTCACACCGGATACCTTTTTTGCAGCTCTTTCCGCAGCCATTTTCTTTGTATAGGTATCCACCATTCCGTTGAGGGTAACGATACCATCTTTAACGGATACGCCAATTGCTGCAGCATTTAAAAGGGGTTCCCAATTCAGCTGGGCCATTACATCTTTTTGAATCTCAATATCGTTTTTCATAACGTTAAAATTTAAATGAAATAATAGGTTTCAGCACGCTACAAAGGAAGGGCTATCGCTTCTTACAAAAAATGACTTAATACAGGAACTTAAATGATTTTTATCACAGGAATGAAATTTCGGCCATCATTGATTTGGTTATTGTAAAATGCGTTATACAGCGGTCGGGCTTTTCTTGCGCAGCACAACTAAGGCCAGCACAATGATCCATAGCAGAAAAACGCCAATATTGATGCGTTCCCAAACGCCGATCCATGGTGTGGGTTGATTTACAGCGATAGCTGGTGCATCCAGGAAGGTCAGGGTGCCGAAGACCAGGAGAACCAGGAATGTTAAGATGGAATATATACGGAACTTCTTTCCGAATGCGGCTGCTGCAAAACCCAGCGCAAGCAGGTAGAGTATTTCTGTGGCAGCTCCCAGGGCGATATGCAGGGTATCAGAAAATGTGGATCCACCTGCCGCCAGCGTCTCCCGAAGATGCATGGGTGCAAAAGGCCAAATGATACCAAGTGCCCCATACGCGATCAGCAGATTCCCCGCGATTTGCAAAGGACGGTTCTGGCCGGCTGACTTCCGGACGCTCCAGGCGAAAGCGATCACCGACAAAGTGTAAGGCAGGCATAGCCAATTCCAAAGCGGTCTCGTCGGTGCACCGACGGCAGAAAGTTCACTGACCGTTTGAGTGGCAGAGTTGTAGGCGGGCCACTGCATCGGAACAAAAATATTCAGGCCCACATAAAGAAGCGATGAGAAAATACCACAATAAAGAAGCACTTTTCTCAGGATCAACCTTCCCTGTGACCTGATGGACACATCAACAGTTGCCATGCTATTCTCCTGGTTTTTTTCCTGCATAAAGTTCAGGAAGGCATGGCGAAATGAAAATGATAACAATATTAAAAGCGGATGATTTTAGTCATCCTGTTACCGAAAACTCACCACTTTTAGATGATTTTACGTGTTGGCCCTGGAATCATGTTCATATACCACGGCTTTCCGAAGCTGATGGGAGGTCCTGATAAATGGACGCGGTTGGTCCTATATTCCAAACCTTTCCCGCAACCTTTCCCCATATGAGCGGCTCGAAGTTATACAGGTATTTTCATGGTTGTTCATTACGAATACAAATGCCCCGTTAAAGCCCTTTCTTATTTCCTTAATATGATCGCTGTTAATGATAGTGCCGCGATGAACGGAAACAAACACTTCAGGGAGCTTTGCTTCCAGTGAACTAATAGTAAAATCGGTGAGGTGTTTTTTGCCGTCGATAGTGTGCAGGAATACATATTTTTCCTCAGCTTCTATATAAATAATCCTGTCCAGCCTGATCAGCAGAATTTTGTCGCCGATCTTTACGGTTAACGTTTTAATATCTTTTTTGATATGCAGCTGTTCTATTAATGCCTGAAGCGGTAAATAAGGGGACGGCTGATGCTGTGTCCGCTGTAATTTTTCTATTGTTTTTTCTATCCTGCTAGTTTCAACTGGTTTTAACAAATAGTCAATAGAATCTTCTTCAAATGCTTTAATTGCATACTGATCATAAGCAGTTGTAAAAACAACTTTAGGCTGATGTTTTAGTTGGCTTAGCATTTCAAAGCCATTAAATACCGGCATTTCAATATCTAAAAAGATTAATTCAGGCTTTAATTCCTCTATTTTTTCCAGGCCATCCTGTCCGTTTACCGCTTCACCGATAATATCTATTTGCTTATAAGGCTTTAATAATCGCACCAGCCGCTGTCGTGCCAGTCGTTCGTCATCAATAATTAATGTTTTCCAGGTTTTATTCATGTTGTTACCGGGATTGAGATTTTGACCTGTTTTTCAGGAGTGTTGACTATTTGCACCTGGTAATTTTCGTCATACAGTAAAGCCAATTTATCATAAGTGCTTTGCAGGCCATAGCCAATATTTAGTTCGGCAGGGAAGGGTTTGCCGTTGTCGGCAATGGCGATCAACATGTTTTCACCCTCCCTTGTTATGCTGATTTTAAGTTTACCATTACATGCCATATCATTAAGTCCGTGTTTTAAAGCATTTTCGACCAGCGGTTGGATCAGGAATCGGGGTATGCGCTCATTTTTGACAGATTCGCCAACATCAATTACAAAACCCAGCCTGTCTCCAAAACGCACTTTTTCAATATCAAGATAAGTTGTTACTATTTCCATTTCTTCATTCACCAGCGCCATATTTTCCTGGTTCGAATTAATGCTGTACCTGAATAAACGTGAAAGCTTAAGCGTCATATCTTCTGCTTTGTCGGTATCCTCATGTATCAGACCGGCGATGGAATTGAGCGAATTATACAAAAAATGAGGGTTTATCTTCGATTGCAGCGTTTGTAATTCCGCCTGCGTTATCAATTGTTTTACCCTGACCAAATCAAGTTCTTTTTCGTGGAGTTTGGCATTCATATTGGCTTGCTGCAAACGATAAAAATAAATGACAGTACCTACAACCGCAAATACCAAAAAGCTGAACCGGTAACTACTGAAATTGCTTAAAAAATGGAAAGGGATATGAAAGATAAGGTCTACTGCCAGGTATGATACTTCAATACCAATCAGCATACCTAATATGTTACACCCGTAAAAAACCAATATAAAATGCCACATCGGGTATTTTTTCGACTGCCAGAAACGGGAGAACAAATACATGGAATTGGAGATGCTTAACGTAATAAGCGTACAAAAGATCAGGTTTGATAGTATGTCCTTTGGTGGGATCAATTTTGCATTAATTGCAGATTCAAATGCACATATAAATATCCCTGTCACCAGGCCTACTAGCCCATAAAGCAAATTTCTTTTACCAAACGATCTTTTGAAATATCTATTT
>JBGPBW010000382.1:0-3266 GCA_041481385.1 Puia sp. | reverse complement strand
TGATCATTCCGCTGATATCTTTGATATCACAAACCTTATAATGTTCAGTGGTATTCAGACTGGAACTATTTACCAGCGCAAATGTTTTATTTGCATTTCTTAACATGGTTTGTTTTACTTCTCCATCATTTTGAAAAACGGCGCTGATGCCAAAGTCTTTTTGAAGAGCACAGGTACCCATAAAATAAAGACTGGCGATATATTTATTCACCTCATGGCAGGTCTGACCGCCTGTATTAATAGCCGCTTCACGATCGTGAATGCCACCCAGTATGATAAGTTCTATATCCCTGAATTTTGAAATGATCGGAACCAGCGCCATATTATTCGTAACCAGCCTGAAACTGGAGTTGGAAGGAAGATGCGTGGCGATTGCACAAATGGTAGAACCTCCATCCATAAAAATCGTTTGCCCTTTCTTAATCAGCTGTTGCGCCTTTAGGGCAATCAGTTCTTTTTCTTCGGGTAAATAGTGGGTGCGGTCCTGGAAACTGAGTGGGTTCTTAGAAATGGAAATCGCGCCCCCGCGAACTTTAAATAACAAACCATTGTTGTGGAGAGACTCAATATCCCTCCTCGCCGTATCTTCAGAAATGTTTAAATCTTCTGACAAAGTTTCATAAAAGACCTTGCCTCTTTTCTTTATAACTTTAAGAATATGATTAAACCGCTCTTCTTTTAACATCCTGGTTGAATTAAAAAATCTGTTTCTGGTTTTTATATCAGGCCCAATGCATTCAGCTCCCTTTTCAAATCTGTTTTTTCCTGTACATGAATCGTTTCGAACCCCATTGCTTTTGCCGCCTGAATATTATTTATATTATCGTCAATAAACAGTGCGTTTTTAGCTTTCAGATGATAGCGATCCAGCATTCTTTCAAAAATCTTCTTATCCGGCTTTATCAGTTTTTCTTCTCCTGAAATGACAATCCCGTCAAATAATTTAAAGAATGAGTATCGTTTCAAAACGATCGGAAAAGTTTCAGTCGACCAGTTCGTCAATCCATAAAGTTTATATTTCTCCTTCAGTTTTTGTAAAAGGGTTACATTTTGTGGAATATCACCCTTTATCATTTTCTCCCATTGATCATAATATAACCGGATTTTCGTAGCATGCTCCGGGAATTTGTCCTGCAGAATCCGGGTTCCCTCTGCCAGTGACCGCCCTTTATCCTGTTGAAGATTCCAATCATCTGTACAAACCTTGTTGAGAAAATCTTCCATTTCTGAAATTTCTTCAAATTCATCCCGAAACACATGTCTCGGATTCCAGTCTATCAAAACGCCTCCGAAGTCAAATATGATGGTATTGATATGCTTCATTGATCAGGCTGAAATTTCCAGTAAATTTCCCTCAGGATCCAGAACAACCGTTTCATAATAACCATCTCCCGTTGTTCTCGGTTCACTAAAAATGGTGAAGTTGTCGTTTCTTAAACGTTCTGTCATTTCATTCACTTTATCCTTTCCTCCCACGGATATTGCGAAATGTGCAATGCCCATGTTAAATCCACGCTTACTGTTATCAGACATGATATCCGGTCGCATCATTAACTCCAATCTTGTTTTACCATCTCCGAATAAAATAAAATAAGCCTGGAACTGTGTTTTCGGATTAATATATTTCTCACCTGAACTCGTATCGAAATATTTCAGGTAAAAGCTTTTCATGAGCTCCAAATCTTGTACCCAGAGACCGAGATGTTCAATTTTCATGTGTCAGCCGGTTAAAATTGTAAATCCTATTGTGCGACGATTTTTCCCTGCATCGTTCCCCAATGACCAGGAAAACTGCATATAAAATCATAAACACCTGGTTTAGGAATAATAAACTCCACCTGATCAGAGTCGCCACCGCCCACCAATCTGGTGTGCGCGATCATTAATGAGTCTAAAGAGGATGGAACATATTGTTCATTTTTTGCATTGTGCGCTACATCCGCAAAATCGGCAATATCGACGCCGTTCTTTAAGATCACCACATTGTGGCTCATGGATGCGGCGGATTTTGCCCCTGTATTCTTAAAAATGAGACTGATTTTTTTCCCGGCCCTGACCCTGAACAACTCTCTATCATAGCGCATAGTCTCATTTGCTTGCAATTTAACGCTATCTGTAAATTCAAGCTTCTCAATACCGGGAACAGATGTTTCTGCATTTTCAACTGAACGAGTTGTTTGGGAACTGTCTTTTTGATTATTCTTTTTCTGTTCACTTTGCCCACAGGATACCATGATGAGTATAATTGCGAAAACAAATAAATAAACCCTTTTCATTCAAGTAATATTAAACGATACTGTCTGCTAGAATTTCTTGATCTTCATATCCCTGAATGAAACGCCATTTGTCCAGTCCTGAACAGCAATATGTCCTTTGAAATATATTCCAAATTCAGGGTAATGACTCATAGAACTTGCAGTTACTGATTTTTTCCATTCATCGCTTTTCATATCCACCTGAACGGTTTGCACTCCATTCAGCCAGAAAGTAAGCTTACCATTCTGCTGTTGAATACGCGACTGGTTCCATTCACCTGAATTTGGGATGGTCTTACTTGTATTTGGGATCACCCCGAAGATGGCAGCGGCTTTATGTGAGGAATCCCTGAGATAGTCAGGCTCTACATTTCTATCATCAAGTAACTGATATTCCGGGCCGGTGGAGAAAGTAGTCCCCAGGTCCGGTCTTTCCTGAACATTTATAAACACACCACTATTACCGGCACGTGAAATTTTCCACTCGAAGTCCATCTCAAAATTTTCATACTCGTTATCTGTTACGAGATCTCCGTGTTTTACATTTTTAGCGTGCGGGTTGCATATAAGGTTACCGCTGTCCACAGACCAGGCTGAAGGAATGTTGCCCCGGTTAAACAGATGCCATCCATTTAGGGTCGTTCCATCAAAAAGGAGGACCCATCCATCTTTTTTTTCCTGATCAGAAATTGAATTGTGTTGTTCAGAACGACTTGAGCATGCAGACACAAGGAATGTACAAAACACGGCTATACAAATGCTAAGAATGTTTACCTGCCTTTTCATAAATGACTTTTTAGTTAATCCCGGTAAGACGACCATTTGCAATATTATGCAATATTGCAGATATTTGCAAAATGGAATGATTTGATAAAACATGTTACAATGCTATGCCAGAAACCGTAAACGATAAATCAGTTTTCACACTCCTGGAGGCCACAAAAAGTATAATACCAGCGATTACTTCAAATAGAGTGTGACACTATGAAAGATGGCGTATAATAAAGTAAG
>JBGPBW010000381.1:0-3314 GCA_041481385.1 Puia sp. | reverse complement strand
TGATTCTTCAGTTCCGGTAACCAGTAACAGGGGGCAATCCTTCGCAGGTTCTAAAAAAACAGGACTGTTTTTTTTGGCATTTTCACGATTCATACCAATCGACTCATTAAGATACGACAGCATCACTGGCTCGAGGCGGAATAGCCCACTAAGCGAGATGACGGCTTTCACAAATTTCGCCTCTCCCTCAACCAGCATCATGGAAGCCAGATGGCCGCCTGCGCTATGCCCCAACACGTAAAGCTCCTTCGGATCTCCGTTGAAGCCCGCGATATTATCATGTATCCACCGTATGCCCTTACGACATGAGGTTACTATTTCATTCATGGAAGACTCCGGAGCAAGCGGGTAATTCATCAAAACAGTTGTTACATTATACGTCAGGAAATGACCGGCCAGGAAATGAAACATGGTCTTGTCGAGCAGGTGCCAGTATCCGCCATGTATAAAGACCAGTGTTTTGGAGCAGGGAATTTTTGAAGGAAAAATATCCAGGCGCTCTTTTGGATGATCACCGAAAGGGATGTCTTTAAGAATGGTATTGTGTTCTGCTGTTTGCCTACTGATTCTTTCCCAGCGATCGAAATAATTCGCATAATCCGGCACCTGCAGCCGCGTATTATATTGGTCATTTAATTGTTTCTGACTATACTGTTTGTAGACATTCATGACAATTCCAGTAATTCCGCCGCACTCGCCGTCTTTTCATTGCTGTTTTCCAGACAGCTAAAAACCAGCCTGTAAAATTCTGGATGCGATTGCCAGGTTTTACCCGTAACGATTCTGCCATCAATGACAGCCTCGTCAGGGGTAACATAAATGCCTCCGCAGGCTTCAACCTCAAATTTTACATGTTCATAACAGGCGATTTTTTTATGATCGACGAGACCCGCAGTGACCAGGATCTGCACGCCATGACAAATAACGAAAATATATTTATCTGCTTTCGAAAACTTTTTCACGATGCTGATGACTGCAGGATCATTGCGCAGGTACTCCGGTGCCCGTCCACCCGGAATCAGAACAGCTTCATAATCGTCGACTTTGACATCAGCGAATGAAATTTCTGATTCAACAAGGTATCCCTTCCG
Organism: Puia sp.; assembly: GCA_041481385.1. Classification (GTDB taxonomy): domain Bacteria; phylum Bacteroidota; class Bacteroidia; order Chitinophagales; family Chitinophagaceae; genus Puia. The sequence goes on along the minus strand of JBGPBW010000381.1, from coordinate 2,223 downwards.
TTCAACATAGGTATCCCATCCCGGTTCAAAATCGTGTATGACAAGATTCAACCTTCTGACGGACGGAGCGGCTATCACGGGAATATATCCGGCCTCACGTAAGCGGTGAGAAGCAAAAAGGATTTCGAAACTTTCGCCGGCATCACCGGTTATCACTAATATTTTTTTAGCTCTTTTCATATAGCTGTCGTTTTTGATGTTTTGTAAGTCTTTATAAAGATAAATAAGATTTTGTGCCGGTATCTATTTAATAGCCAACGATATCAAAATTGATTTAAATTGTTTGAAAGTTTAAAAAGGCATAGTGAAATTTAAAGCTGAAATTGGAATCATTGGCGTTAATCCATTTGTTTTTGTTCCCGGTAAAATTCTTCTAAAAATCTTCGTGCAGTCTGGCAAAAGCAAAGGGCCTATACCCATTAAAGGGACAATTAACAACAAGCCATACCAACAAACTTTAGTAAAATATAGCGGCGCCTGGCGGCTTTATATCAATACTACTATGCTAAGTAATTCTCCGAAAAAAATTGGAGAAATTATTGAAATTACAATAGTATTTGATCCGGCAGAAAGAATAATTAAGCCACACCCGAAATTAGTAAAAAGCCTTTCTGAAAATAAGGACGCAAAAAAGGTATTTTACAATCTTTCACCTTCAAGAAGAAACGAAATAGTCCGATATATTTCATTTCTAAAGACCGAGGCAAGCATCGACAAAAATGTAGCTAGAGCAATAAAGTTCCTATTAGGAAAAGATAGATTTGTCGGAAGAGACAAACCATAAAATGGAGAACATTTAATTATTTTCTTATTTCATACCATAATTCCACCATTCCGTTTTTGTAGGCGGTTACATTTTTCAGGTGCAATGGTTGTTCCTGTCCCGTTTGGGAAAAAAATGGTACTCCGTCACCCAGTATAATGGGAAGAATGGTCTGTCTGAGTTCATCCGCTAACTGTAAGCGAATGAAATCTTTTGCAAGTTCAGCACCGCCCACAAGCCAGACATTCTTGTATTTTGGCTTCAGCCGTTCATGCACAAGTTTGTTCAGGTCTCCTGAATAGGTTTCAATGTTCGGCCTGTCAATCGGCAGTTCTCTGTGCGTTAATATGATGGTCGGAATATCTCCATAAACCCACCCATAAGATTTCGAAAGCTCCAAAGCGTGCTCATAGGTCCGCGAGCCCATGAGATAGCAATCTATTGTTTTAAGAAATGCCGCTGCATCCGGTTCAGCAGCTCCGCTTTCGTAATGGTCCGATGTCTCAAACCAGGAAACACTATTGTCTTTTTTGGCAATATAGCCGTCGAGACTTGATACCATATGTATCGTTATTTTAAATGCGTCTGCTGCCATTTTAATTTCGTGATTATTAGTCAGTATGGTTTTCTGTTTTCCTGTGAATTAATTTATTTTTCAAAAACTGTCCGGTCAGGGCGCCAATGATGCCTGCGATGGCACCTATTAAACTAAATGCCAGGGAGAATAGAAGTATTCTAATAATACCCGCGCCGTCTGAATTGCCTTTATAACCAATAAGTATGTATATTAAGAATAGGAAAAACCCGAATAACGCTCCATTAAAAATGGCGTCCTTTTTCTTGGAACTAAAATACCCTGTTAATAAAGCAAATATCGTCCAGGGGATTATATTAAACCATCCTGTAAAAAAATGATAGGAAATAACGGCAAGGACTATTGCTAAAATAATAGGAATCCCTTTTGACATTCGATTTAGTTTGCCGGTAAATTTACCTTAAAGACATCAACAGTCCGGTCTCCAATTTGGTTTCGTCATTGGTCCAATGTCCATAGATCTCAACATAAGGGAGGCAGGTCTCGAAACCCTTGTTCTTCATTTCATCTCTCATATTTTGTCCCGCCTGTTTTATAAGTTGATATGGACCGATATGATTGTAGTAGGCATAATGGGTCAGTTCAACTACTTTCTGTTCCAGTCCCGTTTCGTGATCAGGAGGATCGTAAAGCTCAACACCGGCAAATACATTTTCATCTCTGTCATAAACCCAAATATTGATTCCCTTGTTTTTTAAATCGTAATGTTTAACGGTCTGCCACATTCTACCCATTAATTTGAAGGCAGTCTCAGAATAATTTTTATTTACGGCTGTTCCGGAAAACCCGAAAATATCTATCCTGCGTTTTTTATTGATGATCTCTATGTTCATTGTCACAAAGCTTCAGGTTGTGGTTCCACGTC
>JBGPBW010000380.1:0-3327 GCA_041481385.1 Puia sp. | reverse complement strand
GCGAAATGTTCATCAACCTTGAAAGTTATAGCCGACGCACACCGGAAATAAAATCTCTTCTGGTGGATGGCTATAAAAAGTTTTTTACCGACCTGAAAATACCGAAATCCTCATCCGGGAAGAATCCATTTACAGCTGCTTACCTTTCTGTAATGAATGATCAGTCACCGGCCATGTCTCTCGGCGTCACGCCGGAATCCCTGAGTATACTCAGGAGCAAATTTATTTTGGAATGGTTTGAAAAGTTCGGAGATAAATATCCCTTCAGACTCTTTGAATACCAACGACAACTCCTGAAAGATGGCATGTTTGATGCGTATAACCAATGGGCTTTTGGGGCATCCCTGGGACTAACTTCATTTCAAAACTGGACAACCCAGCATGCGGAAGAATATAATCGTTTCATCAGTTTTCAAAAGGGACGTGTATTCAAAGTACCTGCTGGTCAGAATTACCGAAACCTGACTTCCAAATAAATACCATGAACAAGCCTGAACGGTTGTTTGATTGTGTAGCCTACCAGATGGAAAAATTTCCAAAGCCGGATATGCTCGCAGCAAAAGAAAAAGGCGTTTGGCGGACATACAGCACCAAAGAAGTATCTGATACTGTTGACGCACTAGCCATCGGGTTGTCTGCTTTAGGCGTTTCAGGAAATGACATGAGTGTAGATAAGCAGGACAAAATAGCCCTGATTTCCTATAACCGGGCTGAATGGCTGATAACTGACCTGGCCGTCCAAAAACTGGGGGCCGTACTGGTTCCCATTTATCCAACGACCAGCAATACAGAAATAGAATTTATTTTTCGTGACTCGGCCGTAAAGTATGTCTTTGCTGGCAGTGCTGAGCTTTTAGAAAAAATCCGTCATGTATGGCCGAATATCCCAACCATCCTGAATATTTATACTTTCGATCAGATAGCGGGAGCCGATCATTGGTCTTCCCTGCTGTTACCGGTTTCAGAAGAAAAGAAACAGAAACTGGAATCCATCAGTAATACCGTACTTGCGGACCATCTTGCTACCATTATCTATACATCCGGCACGACAGGTACGCCAAAAGGTGTAATGCTCACCCATAGGAATATTTTAAGTAATGTGATGCTTTCAAAGGCAAGTTTTCCATTTGAAGACAGGCCCGATTTTAAAGCGCTAAGTTTTTTGCCGCTGAACCACATTTTTGAAAAGATGGTGAGTTATATATATATGTATAGCGGTAACAGTATTTATTATGCGGAAAGTTTTGATACCATTGGCGCTAATTTGCTGGAAGTAAAACCAGACCTGTTCACCACTGTTCCCCGCCTCCTCGAAAAAGTGTTTGAACGCATTATGACAAAGGGTGCAGAACTTAAAGGAATAAAGAGACATCTATTTTTTTGGGCCGTTGAACTTGGTAAAAAATATGACAATACCCGCAGTAGTGGAATCTGGTACAATTTCCAGCTTGCCCTTGCCAACAAACTCATATTTAATAAATGGCGGGAAGCTTTGGGTAATAATATCAAATATGTCATAACCGGAGGGGCTGCCTGTCAGGTCAGGCTGATCCGGATTTTCACGGGTGCCGGCATACCCGTGTATGAAGGTTACGGACCGACGGAAAATTCGCCGGTCATATGTGTGAACCGGCGGGGTCCGAACGGCTGCAGATTTGGAACTGTCGGTCCTGTGATCGAAGGCATTGAATTGAAGCTGGAAGCTGATGGAGAAATCTGTGTAAGAGGCCCCAGTGTGATGAAGGGATATTTCAAACGGCCGGACCTGACTGCTGAAGCCATCATCGATGGATGGTTGCATACGGGAGATATCGGGGTGCTGGAAGATGGAAGATTTCTGCGTATCACTGATAGAAAAAAAGAACTTTTCAAAACCAGTGGTGGTAAATACGTGGCTCCGGCAGCCATCGAAAACAAACTCAAAGAATCGCGATTTATCGAACAGGTGATTGTGGTGGGCTCTGAAATGAAATTCGTCGGCGCCCTGATCGTGCCTTCTTTTGTACAACTTACAGAATGGTGTAAACAGTATGGTCTCGACAGCAGTTCCAATTCGTCCATGGTCCTGCAGCCTGAAGTGAAAAAGTTTTATCGGGAACTGATAGATGGATTTAACGAACAGTTTAACCATGTTGAGCAGATCAAGAAATTCGAATTACTTCCCGCAGACTGGAGTATTGAAACGGGTGAATTAACGCCTAAGATGAGTATTAAGAGAAAGTTTATCCTGGAGAAATATAAAAACTACCTGGATAAGATCTATTCCGGAACGATCTCCGAATAACAGCGTTCTTCTATGAATGAAGAGAAAAAAAGATTGCAGGATCCCGTTTGGAAAGAATGGGGTCCTTATCTCAGTGAAAGACAATGGGGAACCGTTCGTGAAGATTATAGTGAAGACGGTTCTGCCTGGGAATTCAGCACACATGAAACGGCCCGCAGTAAAGCATGGCGCTGGGGAGAAGACGGCATCGGTGGGATGGCTGATCAGCGATTACATCTATGCATCTCCGTTGGTTTATGGAACACTCACGATCCTATACTGAAGGAAAGATATTATGGTCTTGGCGGCAACGAAGGCAATCATGGTGAAGACGTCAAGGAATTATATTATTTTCTGGATGCCACTCCAACGCATTCCTATCTGAAAATGCTGTACAAATACCCGCAGCAGGAGTATCCCTACGAGCAGCTTTTGCAGGAAAACAGACGACGCGGAAGAAACGATCCGGAATTTGAAATTCAGGATACGGGTATATTCAGCGAGCAGAAATATTTTGATGTGTTCATTGAATATGCGAAAGCGTCCCCTGAAGATATCTTATTGAAGATAACGGTCTTCAACAGGGGCACCGAAGATGCACCCCTGCATATTCTGCCGAATATCTGGTTCCGCAATACCTGGAATTGGGGAAATTCATCCGATAAACCTTCACTGGAAAGAATGACCGACGATAGTATATTAATTCAGCACCAGCTGTTGGGCAAGCGCATCCTGCATAGTGATGGTCCTGACCAGTTGCTCTTTTGTGATAACGAAAGCAATCCCGAAAAACTTTACTCGATTCCCTGCGGTAAAGACGGTTATTATAAAGATGGTATCAATAATTATATCGTACATGGTGCAAACACGATAAATCCTGGTGGAAGCGGTACTAAGGCTGCGTTTCATTTCAGTAAGATGGTACCCTCGGGGAAATCAGAAATAGTCAGGCTCCGGTTAAGTCCGGATGACGTGGAAAAACCCTTCGAAGATTTTGACAGCATATTTGAATTGCGCGTTAAGGAGGCAGACGTATTTTATGCGGAAGTGCAGCAGAAACTGTC
>JBGPBW010000379.1:0-3354 GCA_041481385.1 Puia sp. | reverse complement strand
GCATTTCCAATGACTTTTGTAACAAAATTATAGTGACAAATGTCATTTGTTCTGCAAGTTTTAATCTCGTATACTTATCGCATAGATATTTATCCAAAATATAAAAATTGTAACTACAATGAAAGCAGTACGTATACACCACCATGGTGATTCAAGTGTGCTTATCTATGAGGACGCTCCTGTCCCCGCTATTCTCCCGGATGAAGTACTCATCAAAGTTCATTCAGCTGGTGTGAATCCGCTGGATTGGAAAATCAGAATGGGATATGGTAGTTTTCGCGACGCTTATCATTTCCCCCTCATCCTTGGCTGGGATGTCTCAGGAACCATCGAGCAGGTCGGCCCCCTGATAAAAAATTTTAAGGCGGGTGATGCCGTTTTTGCCCGTCCCGAGCTAACACGAGGTGGCGCGTATGCAGAATATATAGCAGTTCGTGGATTTGAGCTGGCACATCCCCCCTCGCATACTACTTTACAGGAGGCCGCCGGAATACCCACTTCTTCGCAAACAGCCTGGATGGCGATCTTTGAAAAGGGAAATTTACAGAAAGACCAGAAAATACTCATTCATGGAGGATCAGGTAACGTAGGAAGTTTCGCTGTACAGTTTGCCAGGCTTGCCAACGCTTATGTTATTGCTACTGCATCGGCTGAAAATATCGATCTGGTTAAATCACTGGGAGCAGACGAAGTCATAGATTATAAAAATGAAGATTTTAGTAAGAAAGTGAGAGAAGCCGATTTGGTATTAGATCTCGTAGGTGGTCAAACGCAATCGAAATCCTGGCAGGTAATTCGCAAAGGAGGAATATTGGTTTCGACAGTTGGGGCAGACGAGAAAGCCGGAGCACAATTTAATGTGCATGCTGTATCGGTCGGCCTGGCTCCAAACGGAGCCAGGCTACAACATATTGGTGCACTCGTAGAAGCTGGTTTGGTTCGGCTAATGCCTGGTAAAGAATTTCCACTTTCGGAAGCAAAAGCAGCTCATGATTTGGGCGAAAGCGGCCATGCTTCGGGGAAAATTATTTTGCGTGTACAATAACAGGCCGAAAACGCCCACCGGTGAGAAGGCCGAACACCTATTTAAAACGGCGGCAGGATGACGATACGATGATTCTTTTTAAATTGTGAAAAAGTAAAAAAATGCAAGAGCAAAAAACATCTAACCGGGACGATGCGATGCCGGCGACTGAACCCGATTTCGATTATTCAGACACCCCTATAAAATATGTCGAAACAGAAGGTATTCGCTATGCTTACAGATCCCTGGGAGAGCCTTCGGAAACACCGATCGTTTGTCTGCAACATTTTATGGGCACATTGGACAACTGGGATCCGGTTATTATGAATAGCCTGGCCAGGGAACGTGAGGTGATCGCCATTGATAACAGGGGAATTGGCTTTTCGGGAGGCGAAGCACCCGACAATGTGCAGGACATGAGTATTGACGCGCTGGAAATAATTAATGCTTTGGGAATCACCAGCTGCGATCTGCTTGGCTTTTCGTTAGGTGGCTTTATTGCTCAGACGCTGGCAGATCTCAGGCCGGATTTATTTCGCAAAATCATCCTCGTGGGTACTGCTCCCCAGGGTGCAAAGGCGTTAAGAACATTTCCCCAGCTGGCAGGGAAGGCGCTGGCGATGGATCCGGTGGAGAGATACCTTTTCATTTTCGCTACCCAATCCGAAAAAAGCAGGGAAAAAATAAGGGCGACACTGGGCCGAATATCAGCCAGAAAGCAGGACCTGGATAAAGAAATCAGTAAGCAGGCGACACAGGCGCAGATCAAAGCACTCACCCGATGGGCTACTGATCCCGCGACGATCGACCTTTCGCAAATTCCAAATCCTGTTTTAATCATCCAGGGCAGCGACGACGAAATGATGCATAGTGCGACATCCCTGGAATTATACGCCCAAATCCCCAATTCAGTGCTTACCTATTATCCGGATTCAGCACACGGATCTTTTTTTCAATATCCGGAATTATTTGTTGATGAAGCCAATTCTTTTCTGAAGCATTTTGAATAGTTGGTTTTAGTTGAAGGATCCCCGAGATTGTGGTTTCCGACAGAGCAAAGCAAACTTTCATAGCTGACAGCAGGTGGCTCACATACCAGGTATTAACATTATTTCATGGACTTCGATCGTTGCTTCCGGATGCCATCCGGATATATGCGGATGGCCCGAGAGTAAATCCACCACTTCTTCCCAATCGCCGGCGTCCAGCAGGGAATAACCAGTGACATCTCTGGAACTCGGTGCTGAAGAACCATTGGTGTGTAAACGCTTTCCGTTGACCAAAGGGGCACCCAGATCGGTGAGTTGGCTACCGGCACGTTTTGCCCAGGCCTTCCACATGGCCATTCCTTTTGCCATTTCTTCCGGAGAACTATTGGCCGTTTGCGTCATCGCATCGATGGGGGCATGATAAATAATCAGAAATCTTTTTCCCGATTTCTTTGACGCCATCTTAGTTTTTTTTGGTGTGGCTTTTTTTGTTCCTTTTTTTGCAGTCTTAGGGACTGATTTCTTTGCTGGCTTTCTTGCAGCTTTTTTTATTGCCTTTGCCATATTTTAATTTTTAATCGTTTAACAATAAACATGAAATTTTCTTTCCAAATTTAATTTACTTTCAATTTATTCCAAAGGGTAATGGAGAAGATATTTAAGCCAGACGCCCACCCTGACGGTCAGGGATAAAAGGAACCAGGCAATCATTTTATGCAGAGTCATGGTTTTTAGGGAAAATTTGCATAGATTGGTTTAACAACGGTAATTTTTTCAACCACTCCCTCAACCACCACTTTAATTCTACCCTCGTAAAAAGTGCATTTCAATTTGTAACTCTTCGAAAAAATGCCGATTAATAGGTAGTTTTATTTTTGATTGATCTGAATAAGTACGTTATTTGATCAATCTAGTCTGATAAACGGTAATATATGGAACAAAAACCCTTCAATCTTGAGTTCCAAAAAGTAATGGTAATGCCCTCAGATAAATAAATTTTGAGATGAGCTACTCGTATCGAATGGGCCGCAGCCACTATCTTTCCGATGTCAGTGGCATTACCCATAGTTGTCAAATAAGTCGAATACCCAAATGCCTGAAATCATCGAGTTTACTGTCGTCGGTTGCAAGATCAGTGATCATTCCGCTAATATCTTTCATATCACATACCTTATAATGTTCGGTAGTATTTAGATTGGAACTATTTACCAGGGCAAATGTTTTAGTTGCATTTCTTAGCATGCTTTGTTTTACTTCTCCATCATTTTGAAAAACGGCGCTGATGCCAAAGTCCTTTTGAAGAGCACAGGTACCCATAAAATAAAGACTGGCGATATATTG
>JBGPBW010000378.1:0-3371 GCA_041481385.1 Puia sp. | reverse complement strand
TTCTCCGGAAATATGCAGGGATTTTAAACTTGACACCCGATTGATGCTGAAAAGAAACAAGTCATACATGTCCACCATATATCCCAGCGCTGCAACGATAACGGGAATGCGTAAGAGTTCACGGGCAATATTTTTGGAAGAATTATTTGTCGTTGCAGTTATGGATAAATTGCTCATTGCAATTATTCGTTGATGACTTTATGATGAATCATGATAATTTTATAAACGCGGAATGGTTAATCCTCCATCTACCATGATCACCTGGCCTGTTGAATACATGAAATCGCCCTTTATAAGTGATGCAACACATTTTCCAACATCCTGTGGTTCTCCCCAGCGTTTTTGCACACAGAGCCCCTCTCCGATTAATTTATCATACTTTTCTTTGGCACCGGCTGTCATATCCGTATGTACAATTCCCGGTCTTACTTCAAAAACAGGAATATCGTACTCGCCAAGCCGCACGGCAAACAATTGTGTAACCATGCCAATACCCGCTTTCGAAATACAATATTCTCCGCGGTTTAGAGATACTACTGTTGCGGAAACAGATGAAATATTTATAATGCATCCTTTAAATTCAACATTCATTTTCTTTTGCTCAATCATCCAGTTCGCTGTCTTTTGTGTAAGAAAATAGGAGCCCTTTAAATTAACACCCATCACATAGTCAAAACTTTCTTCCGTAGCATCCAGAATGTCTCGTCGCTCTTTAGGGGCGACACCGGCATTGTTGACCAGCACATGAAGCGCGCCAAAATGGTCTTTTACCTGGCGCAGGATTTCTACCCGATCGCTGGAGGAAGAGATGTCCCCCGGACAATACATAACATCAACACCGTATTCCCTCAATTCTTTTAATGCATCTTCTGCCTGGACTTCAGAACGTGTTCCATTGATGGCCAGGTCAAAATTATTTTTTGCCAGTTCAAGGGCAATACCAAAACCAATACCGCGGGTCCCACCTGTGATTAAAGCGACTCTTCTCATATTTTCATCGACTAATTAAAGTTCAGGAATATCTACCCAACAGTTTTGCTCCGGTTTTTAAAAACTATCTAAAGTTCAGGAATATCTACCCAACACTTTTTGCTCCAGCTTTCCAATCCTTTTTCTGCCAGTTGTACTCCCTTAACGCCTTCGCGCATATCCCAGGGAAAAGGATCACCCTTCACCACGTGTTTAAGAAATAGTTCCCATTGTACCTTGAATGCGTTATCATAATTTTCCTGGTCAGGTACTTTTCCCCAACCCTCGAAGAAATTAATGGGTTGTGGAATATCCGGGTTCCAAACTGGTTTAGGCGTGTTGCCATAATGCTGAATATAACATTCACGTAATCCTGCCACAGCAGATCCTTTGGTTCCGTCAACCTGCAGTGTTAATAAATCATCCCGTCTTACTCTTACCGTCCAGGAAGAATTAAACTGGGCGATGATGCCACCTTCCAGTTCGAATGTTGCATAGGCCGAATCGTCTGCTGTAGCTTTATAGGGCTTCCCTTCTTCATCAAATCTTTCCGGGATATGTGTAGCCCCGAGACATGAAACCGCTTTTACTTTACCAAACACATTGTCGAGCAGGTAACGCCAGTGACAAAGCATATCTACAATAATACCACCATCATCTTCTTTTCGATAGTTCCAGGATGGTCTTTGAGCCGGAATAGAATCGCCTTCAAATACCCAATATCCAAACTCACCTCTTACAGACAGGATTCTACCAAAAAATCCCTGTTGAATCAGACGCTTTAATTTTAAAATACCAGGAAGCCATAGTTTATCCTGCACCACACCGTTTTTTATATTATGCGCTGCACATAACCGGTACAATTCCATCGCCTGTTTCGTATCTGTTGCTATGGGTTTTTCACAATAAATGTGCTTTCCTGCTTTTACTGCTTTACGGATTCCTTCGGCCCGTTTGCCCGTAATTTGTGCGTCGAAATAAATAACATTGTTCGGATCAGCCAGGGCCTGGTCCAGGTCGGTGCCCATTTTTTTTATACCGGACATCAGGCAAAGTTTTTTTAATTTATTTTCATCACGACCGATCAATACAGGATCAGGCATGATTGTTTCACCGGGACCTACTCTTACACCACCCTGCTTTATTATTTCTGCTATAGATCGCATTAAATGCTGATTCGTTCCCATGCGTCCGGTAACGCCATTCATAATGACACCAATTTTATGCTCTGTCATAGTTTACCTGTTATCAGCCCTGTTTTCAAGAATTTTCTTTATATGCCTTAATGATCTTCTGAAGATACTCAGATTGGTTTTCTTTCCAGTGTATTGTAGAAAAAATTTCAACCTCATTAAATCCGGTGAACCCTGCGGCCTCCACCCATGACCTGATTTGTTTAACCGGAATACAACCTTCGCCCATCAACCCACGATCCAGCAGCATATCCGAAGTAGGCACTTTCCAGTCACAGATATGGAATGCCATCAGCCGCCCGTTTTCTCCGCAGCGCTTTATTTCTTTTTCAAGGAATGGATCCCACCAAACATGATATACATCGACAGCCACACCAACCCAGGGTGAATTTAATTCTTCAGCCATGTCGTTAGCCTGTTTCATCGTATTGATTGCCGAACGTGCGTCAGCATACATAGGATGCAAAGGCTCAATGGCCAACTTTATTCCCGCCGCTGATGCCTGCGGAATCAGTTCGCCGATGCCATCCTGAATCTGTTTCCGTGAATCTACTAGACTTTGGGATGGATCAGCACCACATACAAGCACCAGCATCGGAGCGCCCAGTTGGGCAGCTTCATCAATTGCCCTCCGGTTATCATCCATGGCTGATTTTCTTTTATTTAAATCCTTGTGTGCGAAAAATCCACCCCTGCAAAGTGACACAATCGTTAAGTCATGATCGAGTAGTAACTGACCAGTCTGTTTGATATTTCTTCCTTCCAGTGCATCACGCCAGACTGAAATGCCCTTAACCCCCGCAGCTGAAAAATGCAACGCGGCTTCTTCTATATTCCAGGGGTTGGTCGTAATGGTGTGAATGCACAATCTGGAAATATCTATATCGTCTTTAGCATTCATAAGATGTTGAAAAAGGTATGATATGTTTCATTATTGATCACCCGTTGCATGTAAAGGGCCACTTCACGGATATGATAATCCCCCCACATACTGGATTCACCATTTGGAATTTTACTTCCCCCGGGTATATAATCCCATCCATTGGGCCGATGATAAACGGAATGCAGCAACGTCCCTTGATGCGTTTGACTGGTGCTCAGGTAAGGCTCATCCAAAATGGTATTTAGTACCGTAAGTCCTGCCTGCCAATAACGATCGCCAGCCGCTGCCTCGCCTTTTTGCTGAAGAAACCTGCCGAATCTCAACAG
>JBGPBW010000377.1:0-3391 GCA_041481385.1 Puia sp. | reverse complement strand
TTATTATAATTATGGCATTTGATCATCAGGGCAATCTGGGCGCCTACTGTATTGTGCGTCGACTGGATAAAAGCTGTCGGGCTGAGCATGTTTTCTTCAAACTCAATCATCCTGCGAAGGAACGAGGAGCTGTCTTCCAGGCAGCCATAGGCAGTAGCCGTAATGATGGCTGAAGGAATTTCAATGCCTGCATTCCGGAGACAGGTTAAAGCGGCTGCCACGCCCATTTTGACGATACGGCTCATGCGACGGATCATTTTGCTGTCAACAAAAAGATCATAGTCCGGTTCAATCACATGGAATGCATCTGATGAAGTTGTAACGCGGGTTTGAAAGAAAGCATCCGCATCCAGGCTGTGCTGGGGTGAAATATTTCCTGTGGAGTGGATGTACATCTTCATACAATCTGTTAAGCCGCAGAAAAAATAAGTGAGGAACAGTTTCCGCCGAAACCAAATGAATTCGATAACACATGCTGAACCCGCTGATTTTTCAAACAGGCAGTCACTGGTTGAAAAGGAAATTCTTTCATTGGGGTTTCCAGGCGAAGGTTTGGAAAAATAATGCCATATTGTATGGCCAGTACGGAATATACCGCTTCAACAGCGCCACTGGCTCCAAGGGTATGTCCTGTATATGCTTTGGTTGAACTCATCTTCGGATACGCAGGATCAAACAAAAGCCGGATTGCCGTTCCCTCTGCGATATCATTATTTTGGGTTCCCGTACCATGCAGGTTGATATAGTCAATGGCTGATGGCGGAATGGCTGCATAGTCCAGGGCACCCTTCATCGCAAGGAAGGAACCGGTTCCTTCTGGTGAAGATGCCGTTTGATGAAATGCATCATTGGCATTGGCCCATCCGCTGATGCGGGCATAAGGTTTTTTATTCAGTTGTTTCAAGCCTTTCTCAGAAGCCAGCAACAGGTAGGCAGCTCCTTCACCGAGATTGAGACCGTGACGGTTTTCATCAAAGGGTTTGCATTTCTCCTTGTCTAGGATCATCAGGGTATTGAATCCATTCAGGGTAAAGCGGGTCAGCGCATCGGCGCCACCAACCAGCGCAAAATCCAACAGACCGGCCCGGATCAAACGAGCTCCTGTAAATATGGCGTTTGCGGAAGAAGAACAGGCGGTACTCACGGTGCTCACAAAATGGCGGATACCCAACGCGTCAGCAACCAGTTCGGTGACGGCGCCGCATTCATGATGCACGACGTCGGTTAGTCTGCCTGCAGCAGGGTTCTTTGAAAACAAACGAAAGAAATTTTCCGTTTTGTCCATTCCACCAACCGTATTGGCAGAAATAAATCCGGTTCGCAGGGAATTATTCTTTTCCCATCCGGCATCTGCAAGCGCTTCGCGTGCAGCGAGACAACTGAGTAGTGCTGTACGGGGCAGCTTCGGGGAGAGTCCTGAAGCAAGAGCGAGTTCTGCATTGCCTGATTTGACTTCTCCGACCGGCAGTTCGTTAGCATGTACAGAAGAAAGCCATTGCATGGCACCAATGCCGGCTTTCTCAGCAGTGAGTGATTCAAAATTTTGGCGGAGATCATTGCCGATGGCAGACACAATACCCAGACCGGCAATCCAGGAAGGGGAATTCATGGGGAAACCTTTACGGCACCGCTGTGTGCGGTAATATAGTCAGCCATGGTGCGCACGGAATGAAATACACGCGGACCATCTTCAGCATTGGAAAGCCTGATATTGTATTCCTGTTGCAGTAAAACAATCAGTTCGAGTGCATCTATGGAATCCAGGCCGATACCTTCCACAAAAAGAGGCTGGTCATTGCCGATATTTTCGGGTTTCAGATCTTTCAGATTTAGTCGTTCGATAATCTGCACTTTCAGTTTCTCCATTAAATTATCCATGTTCGGGCAGGTTCAAAAGATTTAGGTTCTCTGCGGTAAATGCCATTGCGTTTTCGGGGTTATCCTTTTCGACCAGGAATAACAACGCCCGGTAATTTTCTTTAAACAGGTCAACCCATCCGCAGATACAGTTTTTGATGAGATCGTTCCCGAATAAATGATTTACATATCCGGTCATAAAATTACCATCGAACTGCTTAAATACAAAAAATGCATTTTCTCCTTTAAAATGATGCCGGATCGCGATTTCGCCGATCACAATATTGGGTAAGGTATACACAAATAACGCAGGACTTGCACCGGATTGAATGGTTTTTGCATATTTGAGATCCACGTCAAGACTGGCGTGGGCATTACTCAACACCAGACCCGTTTCTGTTTCCGAGTATTTATTTTCATGATTTGTTCCTTTGAGCAGGATTTCGGCAGCCAGAAAACCCAGTTTGCATAACATGTCCATTTTGTGGAACTTGGGGTAGGCGATTTCAAAATGAGTATAGGTTTCATTCAGCAGGGTTTCTGCATTACCCGGATATTCAAAAATGCATTGCCCGTTTTTAATAATTTTGTTCCGGGCAATCAGGCAGGAAGCAGTAATACTTGTGGCCGTTTGCAAAATGCAGTGTCCGTTTTAAGTTTTAGAAACCTGTTTGTCCCGGAAATCGATAATCCTCGCCAGGCGGTGCAATCCATGTTTATGATATTTCACGTATGGGTTATCGAGATCCCAAACATATCCGGCCAGCACCGAGCAAATCTGACTGTTGATTAATGGATCCTGATTGTCCGCAAAGAAAATCGTGTCCAGCACACCTTCATACCAGGCCATAACATATGACCGGAATGTATCGACACCCTGCATCATGATTTGTGAATACTCTTTTTCCCAATCAACGGCCCGGCCACCCAAAACATCAACAACGAGTTTACCGGCAATCTGACTGGAAACCGTTGCCAGCGTTACTCCGGATGAAAACACCGGATCCAGAAATTCCGTTACATTGCCCGTGAGTACATAACCCGTTCCGTAAAATCGTTCCGTGCTGGAAGACCAGGATTCGAGCACGCGGGATTCGAATAAAAATTCAACATCTTTGAATCGTTCTTTCAGATAGGGTTCATCTTCAATCAGACTTCTGAGCTGCTGATCGGTGTTGCCGGGATATTGAGCGAAAAAAGAAGGGTCTCCCACAAACCCCAGGGAAGTGATTCCGTTGGAGAAAGGAATGATCCAGATCCATACAGCCGGTTTATGCACCACGATGGTGATGCGATTGGGTTCGTCAGATAATTCCCTGCGTTTATCCACCGTGTGTGTAAACAGCGCTTTGCGCGGCGGCAGGTTGGAAGGTTTGTCCAGCTTGAAAAGTTTTGGGATCACTCGCCCATAGCCGCTGCCGTCAATAATGAATTTTGCCTTGATTTGCGAACTCTGTCCATTTTTATCTTCGACTGTGGTAATGGAATCAGAACCCTGGAATTCAATGGCGGTAACCGTGGTTTCGTAATCAAT
>JBGPBW010000376.1:0-3391 GCA_041481385.1 Puia sp. | reverse complement strand
GGTCAATCTGAATAAATGTTTCATCTCCTGAATAATCTGGATCATACCCGATCAGGTGAGGAAATTGTTTCAGTATCAATACGAGTCCAATGGATGCCAGCATGCCGAGAATAACTGAGTTTGGTATGTAATCGCCGATGATACCTGCACGTAAAAAACCCAGGATAATTTGCAGGATGCCTGCAATGACCACCGATAAGAGAAAAGCTTCATAAGCAGGCATTTTTCCAATAGCAACGGCGACGATTGCTGTCAAACCGGCAGCGGGCCCACTAATACTCAGTGAAGAACCACTCAGAAAGCCAATCACGATACCACCCACCATACCAGCTATAATCCCCGCAAACAAAGGAGCCCCCGATCCCAGGGCAATACCCAGACAGAGCGGCAATGCGATGAGAAATACGACAACCGATGCAGGGATATCGGCTGCAGCATTTTGAAAAAGTTTTCTCATAAACTTTTCTGATTGTAGAATGGCAAAGGGTTTATTATATATTCAGTCCACCACAAACACTAATAACCTGGCCCGTAACATAGCTGCTCATATCTGAGGCCAGGAACAAAGCGGTGTCTGCAATTTCTGCTGAAGTGCCGAAGCGGTTCAATGGGATTTTTGCTAGAAAGGATTTTGAACCCTCTTCATCCTGCAGGTAATGGGTCATGTCGGTTTCTACAAAACCCGGAGCTATCGCATTACAACGGATATTCCGACTTCCCAGTTCATGAGCAATGGATTTGGTGAATCCGATGATACCTGCTTTGGAAGCGGCATAGCTCGACTGGCCTGCGTTTCCACGGATTCCGATGATTGAGCTCATATTGATTATGGAACCTTTTCTGGCTTTCATCATCGGTTTGATTACCTGTTTGGTCATATTGAAAACGCTCTTCAGGTTGGTTTCCATCACTTCATCCCACTGGGCTGGATTTAGACGCATCAACAAGCTATCTTTGGATATACCCGCATTATTTATGCAAACATCCACAGTGCCATGTTCCTGTATGACTTCATTGACGAACTTTTCACAGTCTTCATATGAGCCGGCATTACTTTTATATCCTTTTGCTTTCACACCGAGCAATTTTAATTTTTGTTCCAGGGTTTTTGCTTTTTCTTCACTGGAAAGAAAACTGAATGCAATATGTGCACCTTGTTCCGCCATCCGCACCGCGATGGCCTCACCGATACCCCGTGCGGCACCTGTAACGATTACTATTTTTCCGGCTAAAAGTTTCATTTCATTGCATTAAGTTGGCTCAAATATATAAACTCGAAAGTTTGCAGGTAAATATAAATCTTAATTTAAGCCTTTCCCGCGAACCATGAATCTGAATAACAGAAAGAATTTATTAATTATTTCGCTGGCGGCTGAATCTGTTCTTGGCGGTTACGGACTGTTGTGGGGCAAACAGGCAGCAGTTGTTTCCATACTTTACCTGCTGGCCGGACTGGTTTTTATTGTAACCGTTATATCGATACCGGTCGCCAGATTACCGCAATTAAGGGATATTAAAAATGAATGGAGTCTGAAATTGCCCATCGGTGTGACTATGGTACTGCTTGCCTATTTAACGGCCAGTTATTGGCTGGACCTCATACCCATTGATCCGGATTTTGCTGACATGCTTCCCATTATGAGAGTAATGAATGAAAAGCTATTGCACGGGAACCTGAAGCAGGTGTATGATCCCATTCCTGAAATTTGGAATGGCAGCCGGCCCATTTATCTGCCCGCCATGTGGGTTCCTTATGCACCTGCGGTTTTCTTCAGGTTAGATATGCGATGGGTAACGGTAATTTCACTTTTACTCAGTTTTGCGGTTGTGTTATGGATCATCCGCTTAAAGAACAATTCATTTTATGGTATAGGTCAGATTGTTATCATCGCCATTTTGTTCTGGTGGCTTTTTGCAAGAAACGATGTGCATAGCCTGATCACCATGAGTGAAGAAGGTGTGGTCATTTTTTATTTCGTGATGCTTTGTGTTGCCATCATCTCGGGCAACGCTATGTTTATGGGTATAACAGCTTCCCTTTGCGTCCTGAGCCGCTATAGTATGATTGGATGGATTGTGCCATGCCTGATATTCTTCATGGCCCGGAAAGACTTCCGAAAACTTATTATTTTTTCCGCGACAGGTGCGGGTTGTGTTTTATTATTTTTCTTAATTCCTTTTGGATGGAAGACCCTTGAGCAGATGATCGCCTTGCCGGCAAACTATGTTGGTTTTGCCAAAACCATCTGGGAGAACAGTCCTGAAGTTTTTTGGCTTAATCCCGGCCTCGCAAAATTTTTTGGTCCGAACCGGGTTGCGGTGTTGCATGAAACACTTATTGTTACCAGTTTCGGGATTCCTATTTTATTTATGACCTGTTGCCTGATGCAAAAAAAATGGAAACTTGAAAACCTCAATCTCGCCTGTTTCAAATTGAGTGTGCTTGTTTTTTATCAATTTATTGACGTGCCATATGGCTACCTGTTTTACACTGGCACGTTTGTGAGCCTGGTAATCGCAGCGGCATTACTGAATAAATTTCAGGCATTTGGCTCCTTACCTTCTTCGAGCATTAGATTCAGCTCATCGACATAAGTACGGTTATTGGATAAACGGGGAACTTTGTGTTGTCCGCCGAGTTTTCCTTTTTTGCGCAACCAGTTGTTGAAAAGTCCTTTAGGCACTGATTTTATTATGGGCAAACGCAGGGCAATGTCTTTATGACGTTTGGCCTCATAGTCGCTATTCAGTTCCTTGAGCGCCAAGTCGAGTTCAAAAGCAAAACCAGCAAGGCTTTCCGGTTCTTTATCAAATTCAACCAGCCATTCATGGGCCCCGTTAGAGTTGTCTCCAAAATAAACGGGTGCTGCAGTATAGTCGTTCACGACGGCGCCTGTTTTAACGGATGCTTTCACAATGGCTTTGTCTGCATTGTCGACGATAATTTCTTCTCCAAACGCATTGATAAAGTGTTTTAGCCGGCCGGTGACCCGAATCCGAAATGGTCCGAGTCGCGTAAACTGAATGGTATCGCCGAGCAGGTAGCGCCAGAGCCCTCCATTGGTACTGATAACCGGTGCATAATTTTTCTCCAGTTCCACGTCCTGAAGTCCGACGGTCAGTGGTTCGGGCTTGCCATATTCCTCCACAGGCATGAATTCCATAAAAATGCCATGGTTGGTAAACAGCAGCATTCCGTCTTCACCTGGATAATCCTGGGCGGCAAAAAACCCCTCACTGGCGTTATACATTTCGAGGTAATTGATATTTCCCCCAATTATTTTTGCAAATTGCTCACGGTAAGGAGTAAACGAAACACCACCATGAATATAAAGTTCCAGTGCGGGCCAAACTTCCAGTATATTGTTTTTGCCTGTATTCTCCAGGATTT
>JBGPBW010000375.1:0-3467 GCA_041481385.1 Puia sp. | reverse complement strand
TGAATGTGACCAGCAAATCCTGTGTTCGCGCTATAGACTATGATAATGATGGTGATCTGGATTTATTCGTCGCCGGACGGGTTTATCCATGGAACTATCCCAAACCGGTTTCATGCGTTATCTATCGAAACGACACAAAAGATGGCAAAGTAAAATTTACTGATGTAACATCTACCGTAGCGACACCATTGCTAAAAATCGGAATGGTAAGTGATGCCATCTGGACCGACTTTGATAATGATGGCTGGCAGGACCTGGTGTTGGCAGGAGAATGGATGCCGATAAAATTTTTGAAAAACGATCATGGCCAATTCAGGGATATTACAGCAACCTCTCAAATTGCCAATCAAATAGGCTGGTGGAACAGTATCACTGCCGGGGATTTCGACAATGATGGCGATATTGACTATGTGGTGAGCAATCTTGGAGAAAATTCATTCTATAAAGCGAGTGATCAATATCCCGTATCTATCTACGCAAAGGATTTTTATAACAGGGGGGTTGTACAATGCATGCTCACTTCGTTTATAAAAGATAAGCAGGGCGGCGAGTTAAAAGAGTTTGTAACCGACGCGCGTGATGATGTCATTTCACAATTACCTTTTCTGAAAAAAAGGTTTTTATCTTATAAAAGTTTCGGCGAGGCATCTTTTGATCAATTATTCACGCCACAGGAATTGGAAAACTCGGTTAAATATTCGGCAAATAATTTAAAAAGCTCCTTTATAAGAAATAACGGTAACGGAACTTTTACGATGGAGCCTTTGCCGGACATGGCTCAGTATTCCGCTGTTAATGGAATGATAACCGATGATTTTGATGACGATGGCAATCTTGATATTTGCATGAACACCAATGACTATGGAACCGTGCCTTCGTACGGACGTTATGACGCATTGAACGGATTAATTCTAAGGGGGGATGGCAAAGGTAAATTTACGCCACTAAATATTTTACAAAGCGGGATTTTTATTCCCGGGAATGGCAAAGCACTGGTTAAGATCCGCAGCAGTGATGGCAAATATTTAATAGCGGCCAGTCAGAATAAAGGCCCATTGAAAGTTTTTCAATTAAATAAGAACTGCAGTTTCTTACCGCTCAATTCAGACGATGTCAGCGCAATTATTATATACAAAAATGGGAAACATCAAAAACGCGAAACCGGATACGGAAATTCTTTCTTATCTCAATCCGGAAGGTTTATCACTGTTGATACTGCCATTTCTTCAATAGAAATTACAAATAGCACAGGAAAAACCAGGAAGGTCACGCTGTAATTAATACGATCGCTTTCAATGGGTTGTTGTTAAGAAATTGCACAATAAAATATTGTTCTTAAACAATAATTTTTTCCCCATTCAGGCGTTTTGATATAGAAAATTGACCCCTATTTTATGCAGATGCGTCCAATCCTTAAAACCCTTGGCCTGGCCTTGCTGACTGCTGGCGCCATGAACCTTCAAACACTGTCTGCGCAAAATACTTCGGTTACCACAGCGGAAGCCGAAAAACTATCCATGCAGCTGGAGGAGTCAATCATCAAGGGAGACCCCGGGATGCTCAACCATCTGATCTATTTTCCCGAATTCATAGCAAGGACCGGATCAAAAAGCCCGATCATAAATAATGGGGATACGCTGACCAAAATCGCCGACGGCTTTGGCTTATTCAATATTGGTAACAGCATCCTGGAGATCACGAAAAACGGAAGCTTTAAACTGGTGCACGGTTTTTTGAAGAATGAAGAAATGCACCTTCTGTTCAGGGCCTTTGGGGATGGTGGGCTTAATTACCAGGATATCACACTTGTAAAAGTAAAGGACTCCGTAAGGGCAGCCGATATTTTCTCTTATCAACTCGGTGAATCCTATGCCCAACTGTTTTCATACCTGATCGCAGACATAGCAACACCTGATGTGCATTCCTCGCTGACATCCAGGGAGAAATACGGGACAATATTCGAAAATGCATTGCGTCATAAAAATTATAGCGCGGCAAGGTCAGCCTTCGAAAAATTCGACGAACAGACCCAAAACGACAAACATCTCTCCCTCCAGTATATGATGGCCTGCGATCAACTCGGCGAAAAATTATTCAGGAAATCTTTGGACCGTTTTGTCTACTTATTTCCTGAGGAGCCCACTCCTTATCTGTTCATGATGACAGCATATGCCGATACCAGGGACTATGGAGATTATGGCAGGGCGATCGACAAACTGGATACCCTGCTCCATATTGATCCCTTCATGAATTATTTCAGGGGAAATGTTGAAATGAAATTGGGCGATTTACGGGCAGCTTTGCATTTCTATCAGGAAGTGTTTGATTATGATCCGGGTATCTGGCAGAACACTGAAAAACTCGTGGCCTGCAAAGTTGTAAATAATGAATTGGCACAAGCCGGTGAAGCAATAAATGTCTACAGCCATACGCCCGGATATCGAAAGGAACTGGTCGAAGCACTCTATGCGGATTATCCTGCTTTAAGATAAAAGCAGGTCGATTTACCAATGCTTTTATGAATACAACTGGTTTCGGTTGCACCAGGCAATAAACAGAAATACCAGCAGACTCAGCCACTTTATGTCGTTTCTCCAATATTTTTTAATTTTGCCGTTTCAACGGCCTTACGATATGCAACTGGCTCCCTCAGCTTCTCTGTCACACATTGTAAAACACTACCTGGTATTGAAGAGGGAGGAGGATATGCATTTGAATTACCGGTTATTTTCTGACGGTAATCCCGGACTCGTATTTCATTTTAAGTATCCACTGATACAATATGATAGTAATCAGACAACAGGTATTATCCAACCAAAAAGTTTTATCTACGGTCAAATAACCCATTACAATGATTTAAGGTCAAGTGGAGAATTGGGCATGCTGGTGGTCGTCCTGCAGCCCTATGGCATTTATAACTTATTAAATATGACTGCAAGCGAAATGAATAACTGCGTCATCTCGTTAGCCGACTTATTTGGGCGGGAGGCACAGGATTTGGAAGACCATGTTTTAAATGCAGATAATCTATCTCAAATAATCAATTCTGTTGAAAAATTTATACTGAAAAAGGGAGCAGATGTAAAGGATATGGACCCGGTTTTCGAAGAATCCTTACAATTGATTTACAAGCACAAAGGGCTTCTTAGTATTGAAGAATTATTAAAAAAAATACCTGTAACCGAAAGACAGCTGGAGCGCAAATACAATAAATATATCGGGACCGCGCCTAAAAAGTTTTCCGATATCATCAAATTTCAACATCTCTTAAAACTACTGCAGCATCACCGACTGGACGAAAAAATGACGCATGCCGCATATGATGGCGGATATTATGATCAGTCGCATTTAAATAGCTATTTTAAAAAGACCACTGGCGTAACTCCCTGGCAATATAAACTTGACCATCGCTTGTTGGCCGTTAATTTCATGCAACTCTCGCCGACGTAATTGTCGGTTTTTTCCTA
>JBGPBW010000374.1:0-3476 GCA_041481385.1 Puia sp. | reverse complement strand
TGCAACCGCGCAACCCAGCTTAATAAAACAGGTAAATGAGACTCAGATTAAACAGGAGGCTAACAATCCAAATAATACATTTAGTAATATTAAGCAGATTGATGCCGGTGTCCTGAATGTCGGATACGCTGAAGAAGGTCCTGCTAGTGGCACCGCAGTCATTCTGCTGCACGGCTGGCCATATGATATTCAGAGCTATATCGATGTTGCCCCTTTATTAGCTTCGAAGGGTTATCATGTGATCGTGCCTTATTTGCGCGGTTATGGCACAACACGATTTCTTTCAGATCAAACGTTACGTAATGGCCAACCTACGGCAGTTGCCCAGGATATCATTGATTTTATGGATGCACTTAAAATACAAAAAGCAATCATCGCCGGCTTTGACTGGGGTGCACGTACGGCAGATATCATGGCAGTACTATGGCCTGAACGATGCAAAGGTATCGTCTCCGTAAGCGGATATTTAATCGGCAGTCAGGAATCCGGCAAGTACCCATTACCTCCAAATGCAGAGCTCCAATGGTGGTACCAATTTTATTTTGCAACAGATCGGGGACGTGCCGGATACGCCAAATATCGCCACGACTTTTCGAAACTCATTTGGAAGCTTGCCTCGCCGAAATGGAATTTCGATGATGCCACATTTGATCGCAGCGCAGCTTCATTCGATAATCCTGATCATGTCGCTATCGTCGTCCATAATTATCGCTGGCGTCTCGGACTTGCTGAAGGAGAGTCAAAATATGACGATCTGGAAAATAAACTTGCGAAAACCCCGGTCATTACTGTACCCGCCATTACCTTGGAAGGTGACGCCAATGGCGCACCACATCCCGACCCCGCATCTTACGCAAATAAATTCTCAGGTAAATATTCGAACCGAATCATCAACGGCGGTGTCGGACATAATCTACCTCAGGAAGCCCCGCAGGCTTTTGCTGATGCTGTCATCGAAGTGGATGGTTATTCCAATAGTAAATAACCAAAATAAAAATGTTCAGCTAAAATTCAAATAAAACACCTAAAATTTTTTGATATGAACACAACCTATTCAAATCCGAATGATGGAGAGGAGTTACACTATTTTAATATACACAACCGAATCATGAATGTCATGAAATACTTATTGAAAGGTCTCTTATGTTTTCTGGTCATTTTTGTGCAAAGAGTATATGCGCAAATGAACATGTCTCAACATGTCGTCCCCGGTACTAAAAACATTTACCTTATTATAATGGACACCATGATGAAAAATATGGAATCAATCCCTCAGCTCACCAATTTCGAAACTGATTTTATTGCTGAGATGATTCCGCATCATATGGGCGCAGTTTCCATGTCTGTTTATGAAATAAAATATGGCAGGAATGCGGAATTGATCCAACTCGCAAAGAGTATCCAGACAGAACAGACCTATGAAATTCAGGTAATGCACATTTGGCTGGATCGTTACCTTAGCTTAATCTCTGAAATATCAAATGAATACCGAGTAGCTATGGCAAAATCCATGCATAAGATGATGGACCATATGCCTTTAAATGAGCAGCTAAAAGACATAGATAAGTCTTTTGCCCGGGTTATGATTCCGCACCATCAGGCGGCCATTGACATGTCAAGAATTGTACTCATCTATTCAAAAGACCAGCAGATCTCAGCCCTGGCCCGGAACATCATGTCTTCACAAGAGGTGGAGATTGAACAAATGCGTAATTTTTTACAAAAAGAACCATGAAACTCTTTTCAAAAATAGCAGCACTTCTAATGACGCAGACGTCAATGTCAGCGATAGCTCAAAATCCATATGCCCATGACAGGGTCTATACGGCCAACCAGGTATCCAACTCAGTCTCTGTTGTGGATCCGGTCCAAAATAAATTCCTGGGTGAAATAAAATTAGGAAAGCCTTATCCGGGAGTCTTAAGTCCTCTGTACAAAGGCGAAGCATTGGTCCACGGCATGAGATATTCTCAGGATAAAAAGATACTGGCAGTGGTATCCATAGGATCTAATTCAGTTACATTTATTTCCACAGATTCCAATAAGATATTAAAAACCATTTATATAGGTCGTTCGCCTCATGAGCCAACGTTTACAACGGACTGCAGGCAAATCTGGGTTTCGGTTCGTGGGGAGGCCTATATCAGCGTAATTGACACAAAACAAATGGCTGAAGTGAAACGAATTCCGGTCGCCGATGGTCCCGGTATGGTTACTTTCACGACGGACGGTAAACTGGCCTATGTCTGTTCGAGCTTTACTCCGGAAGTAGATATTGTAAATACCAGTACTTACACAGTCGTGAAACGAATAACCGTCACAAGTCCGTTTTCACCCAATATCTTTTCGAGTCCGAATGGAGACTGGATAGCCCTGACACACAAAGACGTTGGGAAAGTGACCATCCTAAATACGAAAACCATGTCCGTTGAAAAAGTCATTTCAACAGGCGCCATAACAAATCATGTAATCTTCTCGAATGTGGTCAAGAAATTACTTATGATGGTTACAGTTGGCGGCGAGAATCTAGTCAGGGTATTTGATGCGGGACAGGATTTCAAACAGATAGACAGCATATCCGTGGGCGGTCTTCCGCATGGACTATGGGCATCGTCAGATGGAAAGCGAATGTATGTTGGACTAGAGTATGGCGATATGGTTCAGGCTGTTAATCTGGAAACCATGAAGGCTTTGAGCCCTGTCCAAATAGGACAAAGTCCACAGGCCCTTGTATACGCTGACAATGCTGTCACTGATCCGGACAATGTAAAAAATCTCACGCCCCTTAATGATGAAACCGCCACCCAGGTAGTTAACCTGTACCCCATCACTGCAGGAATGGGTGCCCGAGGCAGACTAGCCATACGCAGCATTGGACTTACCGATCTGGCAGAGCAAATATTTACCGGATTAAAACCCGGAGTTCCTTACACACTGGCATTAACCAGGTCGGTCACAACACCATTTATCCCCGATTACGAAATCAACTCCTTTGAAGCTGATTCAAATGGAAAATATAATGGACAGTCTTATGGGCTGGTGAAAACAATTACAGTTACAACAGGCATTCAATCCTATAAACATATCTTCTTGTTTGAAAATAAAACCCAACAACCTGTTTTGCTGGATGATTTAAAATAAATTTAAAAGCATCAGTTAGTTGTAAATAGGGTGAAGCCATCTCGAATTTAGGACGGCACTAATTTAGACTTTTTACTGCTCCGGCCTCCTTCTTTTAAATAGGCAATTTTTCAGTGACGGATCTGTGCTTGTTACATTACAAAAGCGGGAACAAGTGAAAGAAAAACAATTTTTGGAAAATGAGAGTATGCGGGAGAAAGCGTGAAGATAAAATTATTTTGAAAAAATAATACCTTGTAATTGTTTTAATTACAAGGTATTATCGAGTGCCCGGGACTGGAATCCTTCTATCCTGAGATTCAATATCTTGTAAGTTCTGTGTGTCAAATATGTGT
>JBGPBW010000373.1:0-3477 GCA_041481385.1 Puia sp. | reverse complement strand
GGGTGTGATTTTAGAAAGGGTTAACAAAAAGAATTACCAGAACCTCTTGCTTGAAACCATATGCGATCCGCTGGGCATGCACGATACCCGCGAATACATCCGGAAAAGTGATTCCGCCCGCTTTGCTAAAGGATATACGGAAGTAGGAAAATACAACCCACCCTGGAATTTCGAGGCCCTTGCACCGGCGGGATCCATCAGGTCCACTGCATCAGATATGCTGATCTATGCCAATGCCAATTTGGGTGTTGCACCAAAATCACTGGAAAAAGCCATCCGGCTTACTCATGTTATTACTTTTACAGATTCAACCAATAAAATTGGCCTTGGTTGGTTTTACACCAAACCCGGCAAAGATGAAGTGCTTTTTCATAACGGCGGTACCGGGGGATATCGGACTTATCTGGCCATTAACCCGGAAAAGAAATTCGCCGTGGTTGTTTTATCCAACACATCCATCGGCGTCGAAGATGTGGGAAATACCATCATGAAATGGCTTGAGGAAAATCCTTAGTATCCGGTTGCATGTTATTTATTTTTCGTTTTTCTGTTTGTAAATAGCTCTCAAACCCTTGCTGATTGCAAAGGGCATTACGGATAAATGGGTCTCATCTTGAAATACAGATTCGGTAATTTCCAGATCCTTGTATTGTCTGAGTCTGAGTGTTTTGACAAATTGCTTCATATCAGGCATCATCGGGTCTGGTTCCAGGGAACCGGTTGTGATAAATATCCTGGCCTGCATTCCTGTAGGATTAGAGGCATAGAAATCAGCTTCCTCACCTGCCATTTCAAAATCATTCCAATATAAAGAAGGACTACTGATCAAATATTTTTGGAACAGGGCTGGTTTGTGAAATAATGCATACAATGCAAACACGCCTCCAAGCGAGTGTCCTGCCAGTGCACGGTCATGATTGGTTTGATAGTTTCTCTCGATCAAAGGAATTATTTCTTTTTCCAGAACTTTCAGAAATTCGGGTGCCCCGCCAGTAGTCATTTTCATATGATGGCTGGCAGTCATTTCAGAATCTATTTTGGGATTGTCTGTTGGCGTAAAGTCAAATATCCTGAATGATCTTGTAGCTAAGAAATTGTCAACAGGATATCCGATACCGACCATTATGATATCCGGAACTTCATGGTCATAACTCATATTTCTCTGAATTAATGCAGCCATCGGTAAATTCGGATCTCCATCCAGCAAATACATGACCGGATAACCCAAGGAGTCGGAGGGTGAATAATTAAATGGAAGCGCGACTGAAATCTGGTAGGACACCGAATTGATCTTCGAAATGAAATTATACTTAGCAGTTCCGGCGATACAAATATCCGTCTGATTGGTTTGTCCGGAAACGTTTTTGATACCGGAGAAAAGACAAATAGCGGTAACAACTACGCAACACCCGATAAACCTCATAGATATCCTTTAGACACAATGTATCGACACATCCATTTTAAAAATTGTAAAATTTAACCATTAACAGGCGGTAAGTCAGAAAAACAAAACAACTGACAGGATTAGTAATGAACATGCGTTTTGAAATGCAATCGATTCGGATCACAGACCAGATATTGACGCTGCTTGTTGTTTTGAAGAAAATCCGAAGGAGTAATGCCAAATAATTTAACCATCATTTTATGAAGATGGCTGCTGTCAGAAAACCCGCCTTCAAAAGCCGCGTCACTTACCGTTTTGCCCGCCATGATCTGACTGGTAGCGAACCTGATCTTATTATAAAGGATGTAGCGGTGTAAGGTCGTGCCCGTCGTCTTTTTAAATAAAGATCGCAGGCGGCTCTCTGAGAGAAAGACTTTTTCAGCAAGCATTTTTACCGAAATCTCATTGGGTTCCATACTGGAAATCAAATGTTCAATCTTTACTATCCGTTTATCCGTCGATTGTTCCCCAATTTTCAGGCAAAGTCCGTCCAGTATTTTATGAACCAGGTTTTTCATTCGGGCTGGTTCCGGTTGAAGAAGTGCTTTCTCAAGTTCACCGGAATTTACGAGGTCATAAATATTCAGATCAGGCGCATAGGTTTCCTTTTCGGTAAGAAACATCGATTGTAATGTCTTTGAAAAACTCGTTTGCGCATCCAGATATATGATAAGCTGAACACTCTGATGGGTATCCAGTTGATGTTTTACATTTTCTCTGATGATTAGCGTTTTATAATCATGCCATGGACCATTTTCCAATCTGAATCTGAAATGATCCTGTATATCAAATATCAGTTGCAGGGTATTATGGCTGTGCAGTGGCGTCAGGTTGGAAGAATAGAACACCGCCGATGAGTCTTTCCAAATGTAATAGAAAGAGGTAAATGGACTCATTCTGTGTTTCACGCACCAGTTTTACCCAGAAGTTAGTCAAATTTTACAATTTTCAGGGCCGCCCCCGGAATAACTTTAGTAAAATACTTCACCAGTGAAAACTATTTTTTTCTTTTTGATAGCCCTTCTTGGATATTTTGGTGTCGCTCAGGGACAAATGGCGGCCACTAATTCGCCAGTTGCTGAGCTTACCCCGATCCGTGGACATTACAAAGTTTTGGCAGAAATAAGCCCAAAACCCATGAAAGATCATCAGGATCTTGATAAACTTTCGTTTCCCTACGATGAAAAGTTTGCAAATAAAGTATTGAGTGAAAAACCATATTTCCTTAAAAATACAACGGGCAGTGATTTCAAACTCCCTGACCCGCCAGCAAACAGCTCCCTGCAGACAAGGGCTGAACTGAATTATTTGCTTGGCTTGCAACAGAGGAGGACCAATGAAGACGTTCGGTCGAGCCTGTACATGTCTAGTGTATTTCTTACACCCACTGATATGGGTCAGTTGATTGGGTATTGGTTCTCTCCGGTAAAATTACCATTGACTGATTCACTCTTTTCCCATATCGCAGCCGATGCAAATTATTTCCTGTGGTCTTTAAAGTTTAAATATGCGCGCGTTCGACCCTACGTCCTGGAGCCCAAAATTCATGACCTCGAAGAGTCCAGAGCCGCGTCGTATCCAGGCGGACACGTCACTTATGCTTATATATATGCGGATATCTATGAACTGCTCGCACCAGAGTTCACTGATTATTTCGTGAAAGACGCTTATGCTATGGCACATGCCCGGGAGATTATCGGTGTTCATTACCCAAGCGATTCGGAAGCTTCAAGGATATTTGCCAGGGAACTGGTCAATATGATTCTGCAAAATCCAAAATTTATCGCAGATCTTAAACTGGTAAAAGAAGAGTGGGAAATGAACAAAAAATCGAGCGTGCGTTTACTTAATGAAACAGATTTCCGATGAGAGGGCGATGTTTTGCTGCCCGATTTGGATAGCGCTTACAGATATTATGAATTGCCAGAATCGGCATCAAAATCCTGCAATCTGACCGTCGGACATTCCTTTTTATAGGATGATATATCAGCTTCCAAATCTTTAATAGTAGATTCATTATGCTTTTAAAGGCC
>JBGPBW010000372.1:0-3485 GCA_041481385.1 Puia sp. | reverse complement strand
AGCCCTTTCTTCGTTTGTCTGGTCTCGAACCGCTCGTGATCCGTCCGGAATCGAATTTTGTAAACGTGGGAGAAAGAACGAATATCACCGGATCCAAAAAATTCGCCCGGCTGATACGGGAAAATAAATATGAAGAAGCGCTGGCTGTTGCGCGTCAGCAGGTGGAAAATGGCGCGCAGATCCTCGATGTGAATATGGATGATGCATTGCTTGATGGAGAAAAAGCCATGACCCATTACCTGAATCTGATCCAGAGTGAGCCGGATATTGCGAAGATTCCGATCATGATCGACTCTTCCAAATTCAGCATTATCCAGTCGGGGCTCAAGTGCGTTCAGGGAAAATGCATTGTCAATTCCATTTCATTAAAGGAAGGCGAAGAGAAATTCATCGAACAAGCCATCCTCTGTAAAAGTTTCGGCGCCGCCGTGGTCGTTATGGCTTTTGATGAAAAGGGTCAGGCAGATACGCGAAAGCGGAAAGTGGAGATTTCGCACCGGGCTTTTGAAATTCTAACCAAACAAATCGGATTTGATCCGCAGGATATCATTTTTGACCTGAACATATTTGCAATTGCAACCGGTCTCGAGGAACATAATAATTACGCTGTTGATTTTATTGAAGCCACGAGGGAAGTAAAAAAAATGCATCCCCTGGTAAAGATCAGCGGTGGCGTGAGTAATCTTTCTTTTTCCTTTCGCGGAAATGAGCCGGTGCGCGAAGCCATGCACAGCGTTTTTCTGTATTATGCCATCAGGGCAGGCATGAGCATGGGCATTGTGAATGCGGGGCAGATGATCATATACGATGATATTGAACCCGGTCTGCGAGAGCTCTGTGAAAATGTAATCCTGAATAAGAATAACGACAACAATGAAGCCACGGAAAAACTACTGGTCTTCGCCGATACAGTAAAAGGAAAAGCAAAAGAAGAAAAGAAAGATGAAAGCTGGCGCCTGACCTCTGTGGAAGAAAGATTAAAACATGCGCTCATCCATGGTATTACGGATTTCATCGAAACGGATACTGAGGAAGCACGCTTGATATATCCCAAACCACTGGATGTGATTGAAGGTCCGCTGATGGCTGGTATGAATGTTGTAGGTGATCTCTTCGGCAGCGGGAAAATGTTTCTCCCCCAGGTGGTAAAGAGTGCCCGGGTGATGAAAAAATCGGTAGCCGTCCTCACTCCTTTTATCGAACAGGAAAAACTGGACAATTATAACCGGCGTATTGCGGCGAGCACCACAGGCAGTGCAGAAGCAGAAAAAGGTGCAGCTAAGATCCTGCTCGCGACAGTGAAGGGCGACGTGCACGATATAGGAAAAAATATTGTCGGTGTGGTGCTCGGCTGTAACGGATACGATATCATCGACCTCGGTGTCATGGTATCCATGGACCGCATTCTCGAGACGGCTATAAAAGAAAAAGCAGATATTATCGGACTCAGCGGGTTGATCACACCGTCTCTGGATGAAATGGTATACGTAGCCCGCGAAATGAAAAGAAGGAATATGCAGGTGCCACTGATGATTGGTGGCGCGACGACATCGCGTATGCATACAGCGATTCGCATTGCACCGGAATATGAAAATGGGGTTGTACATGTGCTGGATGCCTCGCGAAGCGTAACCGTTGCCGGCAGTTTGCTAAATGAAAGCCTGAAAAAACCTTTTCTCATAAACCTAGAAACGGAATACATCAAACTGAAAACCGATTTCAGTAACAAAAAATCAGGCAAACAGTTATTGTCCTATGTTGATTCACGCGCGAACAAAACGAAAATTGACTGGACGGGATTTGAACCTGTGAAACCGGAATTTACCGGTGTGAAAATCATAGAACCTGAGCTGCAGGAAATTGCTGCTTATATCGACTGGCAGCCTTTTTTCATCGCCTGGGAATTGCATGGAAAATTTCCGCAACTGCTCACCGATGAAAAAATTGGAGAAGCCGCCAGCCGCCTGTATGCAGATGCGAAGGTGCTGTTGAAAAAAATCATTCAGGAAAAATGGCTGATTCCTCGTGGTGTTATCGGCATCTGGCCGGCCAACGCTACAAATGATGATACCGTAACTATTGAATCGCCCATGCCCATTTCACTGGAGTTCCTGCGGCAACAGTCTAAAAAAGCAGCAGGTCAGACTAATTTGTCGCTGGCAGATTTTATTATGCCGGCGGGTCTGGGAAAAACAGATTATATCGGGGCATTTTCGGTAACTATCCAGGGAATCGAAAAACATATAAACCGTTTCA
Organism: Puia sp.; assembly: GCA_041481385.1. Lineage (GTDB taxonomy): Bacteria > Bacteroidota > Bacteroidia > Chitinophagales > Chitinophagaceae > Puia. The sequence goes on along the minus strand of JBGPBW010000372.1, from coordinate 1,229 downwards.
CGGAAGAACTGGATGATTACAATAAGATCATCCTGCAGGCACTCGCTGACCGTCTCGCCGAAGCGTTCGCGGAATTATTACATAAAAAAGTGAGAACGGAATACTGGGGATATGAGAAAACGGAAAACCTGACCAATGAACAACTGATCCGCGAAGAATATACCGGCATCCGGCCTGCGCCCGGATATCCGGCCTGCCCGGACCACACCGAAAAGTACAAATTGTTTCATCTGCTGGGTGGAGAGAAAACGACAGGTATCACATTGACCGAATCCCTGGCGATGTACCCGGCTTCCTCGGTAAGCGGATGGTATTTCGCCAATCCGGAAAGTAAATATTTCGGGATTGGAAAAATCAACAAAGACCAGGTGGAGGATTATGCTGCCAGAAAAAACATGGATATCACGGAAGTGGAAAGATGGCTCAGGCCGGTGCTGGACTATGAGTCCTGACGGATATCATGTTCCTTTTTTGAAAGAATGATCGTAAATTGCCGCCTGAATTGATTTGTGGATCCCTAAACGCCAATTATGAGGAACCAAAACTATGTGTGCAGGATTGCTGTAATAATTCTAATTTTCTCACCCCTTTTCAGCCTTGCCCAAAAACCTAAAAAAGAAAGAAAGGGTGAATTTTATTTCTCCTGGGGATATAATACAGAGTGGTATACCCATAGTAATGTGAAAATCAACCAGCCTTCGCTGGGTAATAACTTTACATTTGAAGACATCTACGGTCATGACCACAAAGGCTGGGATGGCGGAAAGCTCTTTACCTCACCCGTAAGTATTCCCCAATACAATTACCGGGTTGGATATATTTTCAATAAACAGAAGGGGCTGGGTTTTGAGATCAACTTCGATCACACCAAATTCATCTTCGGCGATAATCAGATCACCCATGTGAAAGGTACCATGAACGGTCATCCCATCAACGGGCCTGTGTTATTTGCCGACAGCGCTGCGGGTACCGATTCGAGTTCTTATTATTACCTGAATAACGGTGCCAATTTTCTACTTTTCAATATTGTGAAACGCTGGCATATCTGGAGTAATAAAAAGCAAACCATCCTTATCGACGGACTTGGAAAATTTGGTATCGGTCCGGTTATACCCCATGTGCAAAATAAATTTTTTGATCAGCCTGAAAACGCTCCCCACTTTCAGTTCGGCGGATGGAATGTTGGTGTAGAAGGAGATCTAAAATTCACGTTCTTCCATTATGTTTTT
>JBGPBW010000371.1:0-3491 GCA_041481385.1 Puia sp. | reverse complement strand
CTATTTGAACTACATTGCTTCGGGTTGTGATAATCGTTTACTTTTCTATATTTAAAATTCCCAAATTATATCGTAGATCCAAGAAATTAATAAAAAACTCCTTTAAAATTCTGGCTTAAGAAATATCAATGAATCATTATTTCTAGAAATAACTATAAGCTTCTTTCCGTCTGCGCGATTTATCCATTTAATATCTCTGCATTCTCCATAACTGAATGGCAACTCGGCTACCATTTTCCATTTCCCCAGAACTTTATCATAAGCAAAAAAGGAAGTGTTAAGCGCATCATAACGTCCTTCATAAGGCATTACTCCATAAAAATTACCGACGGACAGGAATAAAGTTTTTCGATTGTATGTAGTTGAACTGAACGAAAATATCGGGGCTAGTTGCAATTCTTCGGGCAAATCCTTCCTTATAAAATTTCCTTTGCCATCGTTTACAAAATAGGACGAGCCCAATGTTTCTGCCTTAAATTCCACACTATTATTTAGTAAATCGCCAAACATATATTGCACAGATTTTCCAGCCACATCGTCGTAACTAAGATGTCCTTTTTTTAATAAAGGCAATGCGAGCTCCAGTTGATCTTTTCCCAGAAACGGATATTCCTGGCCATGTATGAAATAAGTCATGATTTGCTCTAATGAACCGTTCAGATCAAAATCTTTAACATACATTTTCAATGAATCGTCCTTACCCGCCGATAGTTTTGAATTGTATCCCCAGTTTCCGGCCAGAATATCGGGGTACCCGTCACCATTAAAATCGGTAGTAAATATAGTTTGCCAAAAGCCAGTAGAATGAGCTATTTCATCAGACTTGAACTTTCCACTATGGTTGGTGAATACTTTTACACCCATCCATTCACCAGCCACAATCAAATCAGCCCACCCATCCTGGTTTACATCAGTAAAAGATGCGGATGTAACGATACCGATTCCATTTAATTGAATAACGGAATCATCGGCCAGTTTGAAATGTCCCTTCCCGTCATTTAACAACAAATAGGAAGGTTCTTTATCAATTCCGTATTTATTAGCAATAGCAAGCCCACCCACAAAAATGTCAATATTCCCATCTTTGTTTATATCCGATACGGCGACACATGATTTGTTTTTTAAAATGGGTGGTAAGGCCTGAAAGGACTCCTTAAAATGTCCATTACCATCATTCAGATACAAATGATCGGCGAGGTTTGGATTACCATCAACAAATTCGTTACCACCACTTACCACATACAAATCAGGATAACCGTCGTTATTAGCATCGAAGAATATCGCATCCACCCCTTCGCTTTCCTTATTTTTATAAAAAACAGCCGTATCCCATTTTATAAATTTCCCCGCTTTTGTCTGTACCAACAGGCACCCGGGTTGGCCTTTAGCGCCACAAACAAAAATATCATCAAGCCCGTCTTTATTTACATCAGCAATAGCCATTTTGGGACCTCGAGTAGATTCGAAATGTGGTAGTAGATATTGGGTACTGAAATCAATAAATTTATTTTCATTGTGCTTCCAGTCTTGCTGAATCAGCTTACTGACGTCTTCCACAATCTCTTTATGTTTAGGGAAGAAATTCTCATAATTGAAATTCAATACGGCATCCTGCTGTCTAAATAAGAGTTGCTGATTAACAGCCATCTTTTTCAATAATTGATATTTTTGATTTGGCCATACAACTAAAATGCTGTCGACGAATGACAAACTATCCAAACCGAAGTGCAAACGGGGTTCAGATGAAGACATAAAACCCCTTGTCAGCATCAATTGCTGGTACTGAATTTTACCTTCTTTAAAAAGATATGCTTTAGTGCCAATACCATATGTATTCATTCCTTCTCCTTTGAAAGATATGTCAAGATGATTTTTTTTTGGCGCATTATTTTTTAAAATTACGGCTGGAGCATTGACGCAATTGATCACTACATCCAGATTGCCATCGTTATTCAGGTCGGCATAGGCAGCCCCATTAAAAAAGCCTTCCATGTCGCCAGTTCCCCATTCCGTGCTTTTGTCCTTAAAAATTAATTGTCCATCACCCTTGAAAAAAAATGGATGCGAAGATCCATCAGGCATTTTTGCCAGCATAGCTTTTTGGTATTCATCGGCAGTTCCGTAAGCTTCCGGATTTTTCATATTTGAGAAAAACATGATAAAATCCAGGTCCAACGGTCGTTTCACAATTCCCGAAGAAACAAACAAATCTTTATTACCATCGTTATCAAAATCTGCGAAAAGAGGACTCCAGCTCCAGTCGGTTGCGGATACCCCGCTGATCAATCCGACATCGCTAAAACTGATACCATTTCCGTTATTTCTTTGCAGGCAATTTCTAGAATATTGGTTTTGATAGCCATTACGGATTATTTTTTGATTGTAAGTGTCAAAATGTTCCCCGTTACCATAAGTTTTCAATGTCTTCTCCTTCCCCGGCAACATGTCTGCGGTAAAAATATCGAGTTGCCCGTCGTTATTAAAATCTGCCATGTCATTGCCCATACTGTAGCGGCTGTAATGCCTGAAATGGTCAGCGCCGCTTTCTTTAAATGTGCCATCGCCATTATTTATATAATAAAAATCATTTTCATGAAAATCGTTTCCAACATAGATATCCTCCCAGCCATCATTGTTCAAATCCCCGACTGCAATGCCAAGCCCATAACATAAACTGCTTTGGTAAAGACCCGCCTGTGCTGATACATCTGTAAACTTCTGTTTTCCGTTCACCAGGTCATGGCGGAAGAGTCTTTCTCCGGAATTCCGATCTATTTTCCTTCTATTGCTGGTATCAACAATATGTTGATTTGGGTGTTCAGATTGATTCAGGATAAAGCAATCCAGGTCGCCATCATGATCATAATCAAAAAAAACAGCCTGTGTGGAAAATCCTGAAAAATCCAAACCATAAGCGGCTGAACTTTCCGTAAACGTACCATTGCCGTTATTTATGAACAACTCATTGTGCCCGTTGAGTCCGTGCATGTTTGCAACTGCGCAAACATATATATCCAGAAGACCATCGCCATTCACATCGGCCATGGTTACGCCAGTGCACCAATCTGAGGTACCGCCTACTCCTGCCTTTTCGGTGATATCTTCAAATTCAAAATTGCCTTTATTGAGATATAATTTATTATGTCCATGGCTATTTGATGTAAAATAGATATCAGGCAGTCCGTCCTGGTTGATGTCACCAATTGCAACACCTCCTCCATTATAATAATAAATATAACTTAGAATACCAAGGCCTGGTTTTTCTACCAGGTTATTCGCAAAATCCACGTAGGTCTCGGATGAAGGTAAACTGGTAAACATACTTTTCTTTCGCTGGCATGAAAGAACAAAAAAGAAAACGAAAAGTATAGATAGATGTTTTTTTAGGAGTGCCATAAATTGCATGATTTAAAGGCTGCTTGGAGTTCCAAATAGTAAAATTTGAATCTATTTATTTTGAACACATTTTGAGACAAATTCATAAAATAAGT
>JBGPBW010000370.1:0-3503 GCA_041481385.1 Puia sp. | reverse complement strand
TGAGTTGTTGAACTATATGTTCACAAACAAATCAACACCACCTCCTACCAAACCCTTCCTGCCAGGAGATTTTACCTGGGATTTTGGGGATGGTTCACGATCAATTGCGCCTAATCCGCCACTTTCTGTTACGCATGCCTTCGCAAATCCGGGCACTTATATGGTGAGATTGATATTAAACGATACCAGTTATTGTAATTACCCTGACAGCCTTTCGGATACCGTCAGGGTTTCGCCACTGGTAAAAGCTCAGTTTACTGTCGAAAACGGATGCGCTCCGTATAATGCATTTTTCAACAATACTTCGCTGGGTGGTCAGCAGTTTTTCTGGGATTTTGGAGATGGATCACCGATTTCGACTGAGATGTATCCAACACATTTGTACGCCGATACCGGATCCTATACGATTCATCTGCTGGCGATTGATAATGGGAGCTGTAATGTGAGAGATTCTACTGTCCAGGTCATTCAGGTACACGGAAGGCCTACAGCGGCTTTTACAACAACACCTCAACCACCAGAATACAACACGCCGACAGTATTTCACAATAATTCTACTTATGCCAGTCATTATACCTGGTATTTTGGTGATAATGATTCGACCGATAAGCAGTCGGCTGAAAATGTTATTCACCAGTACCAATCCACCGGATCGTTTAATGCCTGCCTTGTTGCTTACAACCAATTCGGCTGTGCAGACACGGCATGTCAGGACGTGCAAACACTGATTAATCCACTGCTGGATGTTCCCAATGCTTTCACCCCAGGCCGGTTTGGAGAAAACAGCATTATCAGTGTTAAAGGTTTTGGTATTGTGAGTATGAACTGGAAAATTTATAATCGTTATGGTCAGCTTGTATTTCAATCGAATACACCTTATCAGGGGTGGGATGGCACATTTAATGGGGTTCCACAGCCGATCGGGGTCTATGCATATACCCTGGAAGCCACATTCGACGATGGTACTAAAACAACCAAGAGGGGTGATATCACGTTAATAAGGTAAAATGTATCTTTATAGTCCGTTATCCAGAAATTCTGTACCGATGATGTGGACACGAAATCTTTTATTAGTCATATTTTTCCAGCTTGCCGGGCTTTCTGCGATAAATGCCCAGGATCTGCATTTTTCACAATGGTTCAATGAACCCCTGCTGACTAATCCCGCAAATACAGGTTTTATTCCGGATGCAGATTACCGCCTGGGAGCAAATTACAGGAATCAGTGGTCTACGATAATGTCCCAGCCATATAAAACAATGAGTATATGGGGAGATGCCCAGGTTTTTCGCAGCCGCATAGAATCCGGTTGGCTTGGTCTCGGCGGCGCAATTCTACATGATGTTGCCGGCGCAGGCAGTTTGAGCACAACAGAGATTTACGGATCTGTTGCATATCATCAGATGCTGGGTTATTCCAGTTTATTATCCGTTGGTTTTAATACTGGGTATGTCAATAAACAGATTAACAGCGCGAACCTGAAATTTCCCGACCAGTTCGACGGAAAGTTTTTTGATACCAATGTTCCATCTTCCGTGTATATTGATAAACCGAATATCAGCTATTTCGATATGCAGGTGGGTATGAACTATGCCTATTTTCCAAATGACAAAACTTATGTAAACGCTGGTTTTTCAGTACAACATATTAATCAGCCACAGGAAACTTTTTTCAGTAACGACCCGGTGGGATACGATAACCGGATTCCACCACGTTACATCGGTTTTATTAATGGAAGTTTCAAGACAAGTGATTTGGTGATTGTAAATCCAATGGCATATTACACCCAGCAGGCGGACGCGCACGAACTGGTTGCAGGTTTGAATCTTCAATATAATCTGTCAGGAGATGGGGACCAGCAGCTGATTGGGGGAATGTATTACCGGTTGGGGGACGCATTTATTCCAATGGTAGGTTTTATTTACAAAAACATCAGATTAATATTCTCATACGACATTACCACATCATCGCTAAAACAATATAATAACGGGAACGGTGCCTGGGAATTTTCAATAATTCGTCCCGGAGATTATTCGGAATATAACGGCGACCGTCATCAGTCTCTTTGTCCTTCATTTAGAAATTAAAATTCCATTTCTATCAATGTAATAACTATGAAGAAAATATTTGGAATGATCACAATTGGAGTGAGTTTGGCACTTGGCGCTATCGCCCAGGATACAGACGGGGGTGGTGGATTCGACAAATCGAAATTATTTGTTGGTGGAACATTCGGAATGGCATTTGGATATGCAACAATTATTAATGTCTCTCCGCTGGTAGGTTATCATTTTTCTCCCACACTGGCGGCCGGTGTGGGATTGAATTATTCCTATTATAATTATGATGACGGAATTTTTACATCGAAGCAAACTTATGCAGGCATGAGCGTTTTCGGCCGGGTATATCCGATACAGCAGGTTTTTTTACAGGTACAACCGGAACTCAATTATATGTGGGCAAGCCAGACTCCTGACGCGGGCCAGAATTTCGTACCCTACAAAATAAACCAGTTTGTACCCTCACTCTTAATGGGAGGCGGTGCGGCCATTCCAACAGGACCCAACGGCGCGATCACCATCAGTATCATGTACGATGTGCTGCAAAATGTCTGGTCGCCTTATTACCACCAGGCTGTATATGGATTTGGGTATAATATCGGATTTTGAAAAGTAAAAAATAAATCAGCTGATCTTATTAAACAGCTCTATGGGAGTCGTACAAAAATAAATAACATCCTGTAGTTCATTTTGCAGAAATCCCTCCTTTGCCATCAGTTGCAGATGTTTATGAAGGTGGTTATAAAATCCGTCAGAATTTAAAATATATATTTTCTTACTGTGTATTTTTAACTGGTTCCAGGTAAGGATCTCAAATAGTTCATCCATTGTACCGAAACCACCCGGTAATACGATTACTGCATCGCAACGGTCATAAATCATTTTCTTACGGCTATGCATATCCGGAACCACGGCCAATTCTGAAAGGCCTTTGTGCTGTACTTCCCATTCTATAAGAAGTTCAGGTATAATTCCCATGATCTGACCCTCATGTTCAAGTACCGAATCAGCAAGGATACCCATAAGGCCTTTCTGGCCGCCACCATATACCAGTTTCACTTTCAGCATGGCCAGAAGTTTACCAAGCTCTTTAACATGTTGGGCAAACACCGGATTTTTTCCACTGTGGGAACCACAAAAAACTGCCACGGATTCAATATTCATAAAATGTTCCCGATTGGAAGAACTAAAATTGAAAATTTAATATTGCATTTCCTAATTTTCAATCACTAATTTACATCCAGGCATGTCCCCCTTATTACTTTTTTCTTTTGTGATTGCTTATTTTATGCTTCTCCTTCTTGTTGCTTATCGCACATCCAGGGGGTCGGACAACGAGTCCTTTTTTATCGGGAACCGGAATTCAAATTGGATGCTTGTGGCATTTGGTATGATCGGCACTTCACTATCCGGCGTCACATTTGTAAGTGTTCCGGGCGCTGT
>JBGPBW010000369.1:0-3513 GCA_041481385.1 Puia sp. | reverse complement strand
GTTGGGAACGCAAATGAACTATTTTTTAATTGACGAAGGACACCTGATTATTAAGAATCACTACTTTGCCTGGTTTGAAAGAAAGGTAAGTTTGCAAGATATTGTAGAAGCGGATATCGAACAACCCAATAAGCGATCCACAGGTCTACGGATCATTACCCGGGATTTTAAATCTAAATTATATGGAGCGGGAAGTTTGAGAGACGGCAATTGGAAAGAGTTGCTGAATGATCTGAAACTGATTGGCATCCCGGCGAGAGATGATCGATAGAAATTCAAAATAACCCCTCATATGCCACAAAACACCCCCCTCAAATTAGAAGAATTAAAGCGCAAAAGACAGGAAAGCATGAAATCGCTGAGACTCGATTCAAAAAAAGCCTCCATGCTGGACAGGCTGGCTTTATGGATCACAAACAAGGTAGGGAGCATGGGATTTTTTGTGTTGATTTTTATTTGGACGATCAGCTGGCTGGGCTGGAACATTTTCGCTCCGGAGAAACTCCGTTTTGATCCTTATCCCGCCTTTGTTCTTTGGTTATTTATCTCCAACATGATCCAATTATTTTTGTTACCGCTGATTATGATTGGGCAGAACCTGCAATCCCAGCATTCGGAGCACAGGGCCGAGACCGACCTGAAAATAAACGAGCTGGCAGAAATGGAAAATGAAACCATCCTGATTCACCTCGAGAACCAGAATGCGATGATGCTGGATATATTGAAGAAATTGGAAAACCGGGAAAAACAGGGAGACGGACATTAAAGTCTACAAGACGGACGGAAAGCAATCATTCATAATTAGTATTTCGGAAACTGACGAAAAGAAGTGCCCGCGAAATATCTACATTTGCAGGGAAACCTCCTTCTAATGGAATCCGTGTTTAATCTCCCTCATGATATTTTCCCGGAAAATCAGGATAAAGGTGAAAAAATCATCTTTCATCCGTACACAGCACCCATTGGCTCATTCAGCGGCAGGAGCCTGCTGAGCCAGAATGCCGTCAGCCTCGTAATCAGCGGAGAAAAGACCATGCATTTCGCTGAGAAAAACGTCAGAATAAATTCGGATGAATTCCATTTTCTTTCAACGGGTAATTGCCTGGTCACCATGAAACTGAATGAATCCATTCCATTCAAGAGTTTCCTGATATTTTTTGATAATTCTGTTCTAACTGATTTTTATGTAAAACATTATCTGCGGATAGCAGAAATACAAGGCGATAAAAAAACTACAGTTGAACATTACATTGCCTTTAAGAAGGATGGATTTATATTAAATTTTATCGACTCACTCAATTTGCTATTTCAATCGAAAGCGAAAATTTCAATGGAAATGAAACTGTTGAAATTTGAGGAACTGATGTTATACCTGTTGGAAACCCATCCGGAAAAGATTCTTGCTTTTCAACCGTCAACCCAAAGCGAACCTGATGATTTCCAGATTAAAAAAGTGGTAGAATCAAATATAATTAGTCATATCAGTATTGAAGAAATGGCTTTTCTGTGCAACATGAGTCTGTCTACTTTTAAAAGACGATTTGCCAGAATATTCCGGACATCGCCGAGCAAATGGATTTTACAGAAGAGAATGGAAAGGGCAAGAGAGATGTTGCAGCACAATGGAACCAAACCCGGTGAGATTTTCTACCAGCTGGGTTATGAAAACCACTCCAGTTTTACAAAGTCCTTCAGGCAGACATTTGGGATGACTCCCGGTGAATTTCGAAAACAGCGATGACCTTTCAGCGATAGTTTTTGAACGAACAGACATACGCCTGAACAATTCCTCCATGTAGTTTTGCATATAAATGAAAATCATGCAAAGCACTACAGAACAGAACAAGAAGACGGTCATTCGTTTTAACAAGGAATTTGTCGAGAAGGGCCGTATGGAGGTATTTGAAGAACTGGTGGCAGAAAATGTATACAATCATTCTGCACCTGCGGGTTCACCTACCGGTCCTGACGGGATGCTTCATTTCTTAAATCATATTTTAAGAGCCGGTTTTCCGGATCTCACCGTTGATATCCTGGACCAGGTTGCAGAAGGAGATCTTGTTACGAGCCGTAAAGTTTTCCACGCTACCCACTCAGGTCATATGATGGGTATTCCTCCTTCGGGAAAAAAAGTGGTTATTCACGTTATAGATATTATCCGTTTAAAAGACGGTCAATATGTTGAACATTGGGGAATGAGCAACTTTTCCGAAGTGATTGCGGAAATATCCCGTAAAGATTAACCGGTGTATTATTTAAAATACGACAACGGAATCGTCCGCCACATATCGTGGGAGAGATGCCCGCTCAACAATTCATACACGAGGTAGATGGGCCAGAATATCCAATGAAGGATAAGAAAGAAAATCGAGTGGTTGTAATGCCAGCTGACCATCATGGCGTAGATGCCCAGGAGAAAATATACTATACCTGAATTTCTCATGTCAAGTGTTTAAGCGTTAAACATAAAATATCATACCAAGCTACTGATTTTTGACCTGTATTATGTTAAAGAGACCTGTTGTTTTGCATTTCTTCTGTGGGTACGCCGGTACAGGAGCTCAACAATTAAAGGAAAGATCATTAAGGTTAAGAATGTGGAACTGATCAAACCGCCGATGACCACGATGGCCAGGGGTTTCTGCGTTTCACTACCGATTCCTTTGGAAACCGCCGCAGGCAACAGACCGATGGCCGCCATCAGGGCAGTCATCACCACGGGCCTGACCCTGGACTGAACACCCTGAATTACAGCCTGCATCAAAGAAATCTTATTATGAAGATTTTGTTTAAACACGGATATCAGGATCACGCCGTTCTGGATACAAATACCAAACAGCGCGATAAATCCGATCCCTGCTGAAATACTGAACACCGTACCCGTGACATGCAAGGCGAGGATGCCGCCGATAATGGCAAAGGGCACATTCATCAATACCAGCGATGCGTCGAGGGCATTGCCAAAACTGATGAATAATAAAATAAAAATGAGCACCAGCACTACCGGCACCACCTGAGATAATTTAGCCTGGGCCCGGACCTGGTTCTCAAACTCACCGGCCCATTCGATCGAATATCCCTTACCCAGTTTGATCTGATCATCCACTTTATCCTGCGCTTCTGCAATGGTACTTCCCATATCCCTGTCGCGGATGGTAAATTTAATTGCGATGAACCGGGTGTTTTTGTCCCGGTACACAAAAGCCGGTCCGGTGATGGTTTTTATATCGGCAATTTCTTTTAAAGGGATCTTGGAACCATGCAGGGTGGGGACGCGCAGGTTGCCAATGGCTTCTTCGCTGTTGCGGTACATTTCCGGATAGCGGATCCGGATATCAAATTTCCTTTCCTGCTGGTAGAAAGTGGAAGCTTCCTTCCCGCCGATGGCCATTTCAATAACTGAATTGGCATCAGCTGTTGTAACTCCATACACGCCCATCTTCTGCTCGTCAAGTACGATACTCAATTCGGGCTGTCCAAGGTTACGCATGATGCCAAGATCCTTGATCCCTC
>JBGPBW010000368.1:0-3546 GCA_041481385.1 Puia sp. | reverse complement strand
TTCCCGGTCAGTGTAAAAACGATGATGAAGATGGCGGCAAGAACCTGGCAGAAGAGGAATTTTTCAGGGCCCAGTTGAAACGGCTGAAAATGGATCACCTGAAAACTTCTTATACCAAAGTTCTGAATCACCAGGCAGGACAGGAACTGGTGAACAATATCCTGAACCTGATGAATAATGACCTGAATGTGATCGTATATAATTTTGTCGACATGCTTAGTCATGCACGAACGGAAATGGAAGTACTCAAGGAGCTGGCCAGTGATGAAGCCAGCTACCGAAGTATCACCACCAGCTGGTTTGAACATTCCCCGCTGCACCAGGCGCTCAGGAAAATAGCAGATAAAAAAATCACAATTGTGTTGGCTACCGACCATGGCAGCGTGCGTGTAAAAACTCCGTGTAAGGTGATCGGAGATAAACAGACGACAACCAACCTGCGTTATAAACATGGTCGCAATCTGAATTACGAACCGAAGGAAGTGCTGGCCTTCAGGGATCCCAAGGAAGCCGGATTGCCTGTTCCAACGATCAACTCATCCTTCATTTTTGCCCGGGGGGATGGATTCCTTTGTTATCCGAACAATTATAATTATTTCGCGAATTATTACCGAAATAGTTTTCAGCATGGTGGCGTGAGCATGGAAGAAATGATCGTGCCGGTGATTCGGATGGTGGGGAAAGGGTAATTTAAGTTTATCGTATATCGTCTATCGTGTATCGGTCTGCGATTCACGATCCACGGTTCAGGATCAGGCGTCAACTTCTTGTGGATAAATGAATACCACGATTTGCCTGCCTTTTATCAACTTTGAAAAATGAAGTATACTGTTACCACACTGGAAAAAATAGAAAAGATCCTGCAGGAAACGGGTTATGTCGTACGTTATGAACGGGGTAATTTTCAAAGCGGATATTGCATCCTGGAAGAGAAGAAAGTACTGGTACTAAATAAATTTCTTACACTGGAAGGGCGTATCAACACCCTGATCGATATCCTGCCACTCCTCAATCTGGAACCCGATTCGCTGGCTCCCGAAAGCAGGCGAATGCTGGAGAATCTGCTGAAACCGCAGAGCTGATCAATGCTTTTGCTTTATTTTTGTTTGTGTTTCCTTCTTTAAAAATCAGTTTTCTTGGCTCGGGCACCAGCAGCGGGGTTCCGATGATTGCCTGCCCCTGCGCGGTTTGCCATTCTGCCGATAAAAAAGATAAACGCCTTCGGTCGAGTATATTGGTTGAATCGGCTACGACAAGGATTGTTGTCGACACCACACCTGATTTTCGCTACCAGATGCTCCGGGCCAACGTGAATCGGCTGGACGCTGTTTTATTTACCCATCCGCACAAGGATCATATAGCCGGACTTGACGATATCCGGGCTTTTAATTTTTTTACCGGAAATCCGATGCCCGTCTTCGCCAATGAAATGACGCAGGAAGTTGTTATCCGGGAGTTCCCTTATGCGTTTACAGATTTCCGTTATCCCGGTGTTCCGGAAATTCAATTAAATACCATCGCCATGGACCCGTTTATGATCGGGGATATTCTTGTGATTCCTGTTCAGGTCTGGCACATGAAAATGCCCGTCCTGGGATTTCGCTTTGGGGATTTCACTTACATTACAGATGCCAACCGGATCGACGAATCAGAAAAACAAAAAATCAGGGGCTCCCGTTTTCTGGTCCTAAATGCGCTGCGTTTAAAAAAGCATATTTCCCATTTTAATCTTGAAGAAGCCGTAGCCATGTCCATGGAGCTGGGGGTTCCTGAAGCCTATTTTACCCATATCAGCCACCAGCTGGGTAAACATGCTGACGTAGAGGCCGAATTACCTCCCGGTATACATCTTGCTTTTGATGGATTGGAGATTTTGGTTGACGGAAGTAATTTGGAATAAGTAATATACGAAGCGTCCGACGTTAAGCGTTAAGCATTCAACATTAAACGTAATTTCCGGCTTAATTAGCAAGGTTTTAACAGGTTAGTCTGTTTAGGGATTAAACCTATTCAGGGAACTTACGTCTTAAGAATAAGTAAAACTATACTGTATGAAAAAAGGGATTCTGTTATCTGCTATTATTTGCTGCATATATAGCTTTTCCTTAGGACAATCTTCCATCGAACTGATTCCACAGGGCGGGTATACATTTGCCGATAAGGTCAATTTCAACAGTACATTCGGGCGCATAGATGAAGGGTTTAATTATGGAGGATCCTTACAATTTAACATGAACCGGCACATCGGGATAGAAATCATGTATAACCGCATGGATGTTCCGGCAAAATTGTATAACTATGGCGCCGTTCCCGGTGATGCACCCCTCTATCAGACCAACGCGGGAATAAACTACATCATGGCCGGACCGGTTACAAGTTTTCCGCTTCCCAATTCTCCTGCAAACCTGTTTTTTGGTGTGGATTTGGGAGCTGCCATATTTTCTCCAGGGCCGGCAGACTTTTCCAGTAATGTGAAATTTGCCTATGGTTTTCAATTCGGAACCAATATTTATGTGGATCCAAAAGTGGGAATCCGCCTGAGTGGACGCCTGTTGGGTACGGCACCTTCAGACAGCTATTATTTTGGTGGATGGGGTGATCCCGGCGGTTACTATGGTTTCAATCCGGGAATCGTGCAATTTGGATTCAATGTTGGAATCATCATCGGTCTTGGTCAGGTTCTTCCCGCTTATCAAAAAGCGCAGAGAGTGCCGCACAGTCACCCTCCTCGTAAATATTATTATTACTGATTTAGTTTGGAAGAATTTTGGACGGTAATCAACAACAACAGTTTTCCACTTTAAGGGTATAGTCTTCACGTTTTACCGGATTTATCTTTATCAGAAATGGTATGTGGGAAACGATTCGAGGGTATTTGACATTTACCAGGAAAGAACGCTTCGGCGTTCTTTTTCTTCTTGTAGTAATCGGTCTGTTATTTGTCCTGCCTTATTTTTTTCGACCTGAACCCGGAGAACCGGACCAGGAGAAATATGAAAAAATGAAAACCGGGATTCAGAAATTTGAATCAGCATACCCCGACTCATTCCGGAATGCAGATAATCAAAACCGCGAAGTCGGGCGAAAACAGGAATTTAAATCTCCGGGCAAAAGGGTTCTGAAAGAAAACGGGCCATTGTTTTATTTTGATCCAAACACACTGGAGCCAGAAGGATGGCAGCTACTCGGCCTGACGGATCATCTTGCTCAAACCATCGGCCATTTTATTGAAAAAGGCGGGCGGTTTCACAAACCAGAAGATCTGAAAAAAATTTACGGGCTCCATGCTGTAGATTATGAACGACTGTTACCTTATGTGCGTATTTTTAAAAAACCCCAGGCCGTCCGGAACCCAACCGGGGATCAGGCAAAAGGTATAAATAGCGGAACTCCTGCGGGAGCTATGATTCCACATGTCTCCAAAATGTTTGAGATTACCGATATCAATGAGGCAGATTCGACACAGTGGTGCAGACTTCCGGGTATCGGATCAAAACTCGCTTCACGAATTGTTCATTTCAGAGATCGGCTGGGTGGCTTTTACGA
>JBGPBW010000367.1:0-3574 GCA_041481385.1 Puia sp. | reverse complement strand
TCTTAACCAAATTTGCCTGACCATCACCGTCAACGCTTTCAATGGAATCTCCCTCCTGACGTGAGAATGTGGAAGATGCTGTTGAAATAATATAACTGACTCCCTGAATCGCTTTGCGAATTGAACTGATATCCTTCAAATCCCCCTCTCTTATTTCCGCGCCCATTTCCTTTAGGGCCGTTACCTTTTTATAGTCTGAAGACGTTCGAACCAATGCTTTTACATTTTTTCCCGCCTTTGTCAACTGGCGGCAGATTTCCATTCCGAGTAAACCAGTTGAACCAACGACCAGCACCGATGACTCTTTTAAATTCTCTGACATGGGATTAAATTTTGAGATGATTAAATGAAAACAAAGGGGCAGGGAAAGCGTTTTAGGAAGGTAGGGAGTTAAAATAAATTCCAGATCAATGGGAATTAAATTTACTGCCAAAATTATACAGAAAAGAGGGATGTAAAAAATTTATACGAAACGGTCTAATTCCCCTGCAGGAGCTCATAACATTGATTGGCTATTTCAAGTTCCTCATTGGTGGGAACAACCAAAATCTTGACCGGGGAAGAAGCACTGTTTATTTCCCTGGTTTTTGTTGAAGATATTTTATTTTTTTCTTTATCCAGGTGAATTCCAAGAAACTGCATCTCGTTGCAGATGAGATGCCTGGTCTTCACATCATTTTCTCCCACTCCTGCCGTGAATACGATCGCATCCAGGCCGTTCAGTACGGCAGCATAAGAGCCGATATATTTTATTATCCTGTATACATAAATTTCGAGAGCCAATTCTGCATCGCTATTCCCATCCTGTACCGCTTTACCAATATCGCGCATATCACTAAAACCTGTTAGCCCCAGCATTCCACTTCGTTTATTAAGCAGGGTGTTCACCTGTTCCGGGTCATAACCCAGCTGATTGATCAAATGAAAAATAATGGAAGGATCAATATCACCTGAACGGGTTCCCATCACCAATCCGCTTAAAGGACTAAAGCCCATACTGGTATCAATCGATTTTCCATTTTTTACAGCAGTCATGCTACACCCATTTCCAAGATGAATAGTGATCAGTTTTGCATGAGGTTTGTGTAAATATTCCATCGCCTTGCTGCTGATATATTTATGGCTCGTACCATGAAAACCATAAGCCCGTATGTGGAAGTCTGTATAAAAAGATTTTGGGATGGCATAAGTAAAGGCCTTTTGAGGCATTGTTTGGTGGAATGCCGTATCGAATACCGCAACCTGTTTTGCCTTTGAGAAAATTTTCTCAGCTACTTCGATACCCAGATAGTTAGCCGGGTTATGCAGTGGGGCAAGCGGAAAAAGTTTTTGTATTTTTTCCTTTACTTTTTTTGTTATGATCGTAGTTTCAGCAAATGATTCGCCTCCGTGCACGACCCTGTGACCAACTACTTCAATTTCGCCAGGTTTTTTGATAACGCCGATTTCAGCATCCGTTAATAATTCCGCTACAAGTTTTAATCCCTCTTCATGACCAGGCAGATCAATGGTTTTTTTGATTATTTTTTCGTCCCCTTCCAAAAATATTTTATGCGTGATGATGGAATTCTCCAAACCGATTCTTTCTACCAGTCCGCTGCAAACCGGTTTTTCCACCGGCATTCTGAAAAGCTGGTACTTGATGGAACTACTGCCTGAATTGACGACAAAGATGTTCATTTTATTTCTGCTGACTTTGGATGGCCGTAATAATAACCGTATTAAAAATATCATCTACTGTGCAGCCGCGGCTCAGATCATTGACGGGTTTATTTAATCCCTGCAGCATTGGTCCGATAGCTAGCGCACCGGTTTCTCGTTGTACGGCCTTGTAGGTATTATTGCCCGTATTTAAATCCGGGAAAATCAGTACGGTCGCCTTTCCCGCAACTTCAGAGTTGGGCATTTTTTGATTGCCTATCATGGGATCAACGGCTGCGTCGTATTGGATAGGGCCTTCCACTTTAAGCTCAGGCCGCTTTTGTTTCACGATTTCTGTTGCCCTGCGTACTTTCTCAACCTCCTCACCTTCGCCTGAAGTGCCGGAAGAATATGAAAGCATCGCAACTTTCGGCTCAATGCCGAATCGTCGGCTGCTCTCCGCAGAGGAGATGGCAATCTCCGCAAGTTGTTCGGCGGTGGGATTGGGATTAACCGCGCAATCTCCAAAAACACAAACACGGTCCGGCAGGCACATAAAAAAAACAGATGAAACTACAGAAATGCCAGGCTTTGTTTTCACAAACTGGAGTGCCGGCCTGATGGTATGCTGTGTCGTATGGACAGCACCGGATACCATTCCATCAGCGTGACCTTTGTACACCATCATCGTACCGAAATAGGAGACATCGGTCATCGTATCTTTTGCCATTTCCAGTTCAACATTTTTATGCTTCCTTAACTCATAAAAGGTTTGCACATAGTCTTCATAGTACTCTGATTTGACCGGATTGATGATCCTGATGCTATTAAGATCCAATTTTAATCCAAGGCGCTTAACAGATGCTGCTATCTCAGCCGGATCGCCAAGCAGGGTAAGTTCTACAATCTTCTGATCGATCAGCCGGGCCGCGGCTTTTAATATCCTGTCTTCATTTCCTTCGGGGAGTACAATATGTTTAATCTCACTCTTTGCCCATTTTGTCAACTGGTATTGAAACATATGTGGCGTAACTCCTTCCGGCTTAAAGGTGACCATCTTTTCATCCAGTGTTTTCACATCCACGTATTTTTCAAAAACATCAATCGCGAGTTGAATTTTCTTCCTGTTGCCGGGCGTCATTCTGGATTGTATCACTCCGAGTTTTGCCGAAGTTTCGAAAGTTCCTGTTTTTACAGAAATGATGGGCATAATAGATGGTGATCCCTGGATTAGCCGCATCAGCGGTTCTTCAGGTTCAAAACCCGCCGAGAGCACGATACCTGAAATCTTGGGATAGCTGGTCGCAAGATTGGCCTGCATTGCACATATAATAATATCCCCCCGGTCGCCGGGCGTCACAATTAAAACATTTTCTTTTAGATAATTCAGAAAATTGGGAACCTGCATCGCACCCGTTACGAAATGATCAACCTGGTTGCTCAGCTGATCTTCTCCAAAAAGAAGTTTTCCGCCCAGGTGCTCATTGATCTCCAGCATGGTGGGGCTATTCAAACTCTTCTCAAACGGAATAACAGAAATAACAACACCAATTTGCAATTGCAAAACCAGAAGTTGTTTCACATCTTCTGTCTGTTCAGGACTCACCCGGTTAACCACTACCGCCAGCACCTGTACTTCACGTTCCTGGAAATTTTGAAAAACGGTAAGTGCCGTGGTTACAACCTGGGCAGTCGTTTTATTTTCACCGGAAATAACAATAATAACCGGAGCAGCCAGGTTTTTTGCTATGGAAATATTGGCATCAAATTCAAAAGCAATTCCTTCACCCTCAAAATCACTTCCTTCAACTACCGTAAAATCATAATCTTCTTCGAGTTTTTTGAATTTACTGATGATGATATCGATCATTTCTCCCTGGCTTTTATTTTGTATCATTTGCAGAGCCCGGGAGCGCGTAAATGCAAACGTATC
>JBGPBW010000366.1:0-3579 GCA_041481385.1 Puia sp. | reverse complement strand
TCAGGACCAACAGCTTTTCGAATGAGCCGGACACGCAGAATATCCGTGGCTCCATCCTTACCCAATTTGACCTTGATGATCCGGACGCCCTTGTTCTTAAATTCGACCGCAGTTTCTGCCATGAATTCCGGTTCACCGATGCCGATGGTCAGGTCTGTTTCCATCGGTCTTTTCCTGCCTTTCAGATATTGGTAAAGTGGTAGTCCCTGTTTCTTAGCCACCAGATCGTAAAGCGCCATATCAAAGGCGCTTTTCACTGTAGCATTAAATGCCGTATAGTCATCGAGTTCCTGCAGGCGTTCCGGGATGTCGAGTGCGTCCTGGTTTTTCCAAAGAGAAGCAAAATCCTTCGCCATTTCAAAACAGGTGGACTGGGTTTCGCCCACGATCATGGGGAAAGCGGAACATTCTCCGACGCCGGTAAGTCCTTCGTCCGTCTCCACCCTTATAAACAGATTCTGGGCATGGTTCATGGTTCCCGTGGCAATCCGGAACGGAAACATGGGAATGGAGAGTTTGTAAATGCGGATTTGCAGGATCTTCATGAAAGGAGTCGAAAATACGTTATTTACGCTTAACGTCTAACGCTTAACGCTTAAGGCAAGTTACTTTCAGTTTGACCTGATAATCGTTGATCATTAATCTCTAATCATTGATCATTGAGCGTTAGGCGTTAAGCGTTAGGCGTTAGGCTTTTTCTACTACTTTTGCCCCAACCCGAAAAGTATGATGGATGTTTCTTTCGAAAATACGGAGAATGCATTTGCGTATAAATCAAATGCGGAATTAAAAAAAGCCAGGTTCCTGTTTCAAATGATGGGCAAAGCCTTCCTGGTGAAATGGGGCATTCGTATAACGCCAGTCGCTATCCGCCTGAAGTTGCCGATCAAGGGACTGATCAGGAAAACTATTTTCTCTCAGTTTGTAGGTGGCGAAACCCTGGAACAGACGGCCCCGGTAGCCAAAAGACTGGCCGCTTATCACGTACAGGCCATCCTCGATTATGGCGTGGAAGGCGGTGATAATGGAGAAGCGGGATTTGACCAGGCCTGTTCAGAATTCATCCGGGTGATTGATTACGCTGCGTCACAACCCAACATTCCTTATATCAGTATTAAAGTGACTGGTATTGCCCGGTTTGAATTGCTGGAGAAACTCGATCATTCCCTGGATCAGTCGCCCGGCTCACTCATGCGGCGTTATGCTGCTGCCCTGGCGGAATTTACTGAAGCGGAAAAAGACGAATGGGAACGTGTGCGCGGCCGCATGATTAAAATCTGTGCAGAGGCTTCCGCAAAAAATATTTCCGTATTGGTGGATGCTGAAGAAACCTGGATCCAGGATCCGGTAGATGTGTTATGTATTCAAATGATGGCGGAGTATAATAAAGAAAAAGTAAGTGTGTACAATACCGTGCAACTCTACCGGCACGACCGCCTGTCCTTTTTGAAAGACATGCTGGAAGCAGCACAATTGAAGAATTTTGTACTGGGGGTTAAACTGGTGCGCGGTGCTTATATGGAAAAGGAACGGGAGCGGGCAGTTGAAAAAAACTACATCTCACCGATACAAACTGACAAGCAGGCGACAGACAGGGATTATAATGCAGCTGTAGCTTTCTGCATCCAGCATATTGAATACGTTGCGTGCATTGTGGCTTCCCATAACGATTTCAGTAATCTGTACGCAACGGAGTTGCTCGAGGAAAAAGGCCTTTCCTTTAATCATCCCCATATTCATTTCTCGCAGTTGTTCGGGATGAGTGACCATATCACATTCAACCTGGCTAAGGTCGGCTGTTCAGTAAGTAAATATCTTCCCTTTGGGCCCATCGAAGATGTTGTTCCTTATCTGATGCGGCGTGCCGAGGAAAACAGCTCACTGAGTGGACAGACCGGAAAAGAGCTTGATCTGATCAACCGGGAAATCAGCCGGCGCATGGCATGATCTTTTCAGCAAAACCTGTTTTAACCCGTTTAAATAAAAAATCCAACGTTAATCCACTAAAAAATGGGTTCTTACTATCTTTGACCTCCGCTTCTTATTTAATCAAATCAGGTACTGGATGAATAAAAACGTGTCCGGAAATTTTGGAATCATTCCATTGTTGGTTTTGTTCGCCGCCTGCTCGCATAAATCAGATCCTGCCACTCCTAAAGCATCGCCTTCCACAGCTGTCGATGTATTAATCGCCACCACAAAACCTGTGTCAAATACCATTGAAGTGAACGGAACTGTGGTGGCGAATGAATACGTGGAGCTTCACCCGGAAGCCAGCGGGAGATTAACCTATCTCTATGTGCCGGAAGGAAAACTGATAAAGAAGGGGACACTGATCGCCAAAGTCAATAATGCCGACCTGGAAGCCCAGCTTCAGAAAAGTAAAGTAGCGCTGGAACTGGCGATGAAAACAGAAGACCGTGACAGGAAACTGCTCGCTGTAAATGGCATCAACCAGGCTGACTATGATGCGGCCCTGAATATTGTAAACGGATATAAGGCCGATATTGAATACAACCAGGCCCTGCTGGACAAGACCCTGCTGAAAGCACCCTTCGACGGATATATTGGTCTACGGCAGGTTAGCGAAGGTGCTTATGTAACGCCCGGCACACTTATCGCCACCCTGCTACAGCTGGACAAGATCAAGATTGACTTTCTGATACCGGAAGATTATAGTTCGGTTTTAAAAGTGGGAGCCACCGTGGATGTGAACATGGATGAATCAGGCAGTAAAAAAAAGGCCCGCATCATCGCTACAGAGCCACAAGTGAATCAGTCAACCAGAAACATGACCGTGAGGGCTATTTTAGAAAATACAGTAGCCAATCCCGGCAGTTTTGTGAAAGTGGATGTGCATTCAGGATTGGACAAGAAGGCCATCATGATCCCCACCAATGCGTTGATTCCGGATGATAAAAATAACCAGGTGGTATTGGTGAAGGGCGGCAAAGCCAGTTTCGTAAATGTATCCACCGGCATACGACTGTCGAATAATGTAGAGGTTACGGCTGGTATAAAAGAGGGAGATACGGTGGTAGTAACCGGTGTATTATTTGCCCGCCCAAAAGCACCACTCCAGATCAGGAATGTCCGCACCCTGGAGGAGTTCGCCGTGATTAATAATAACCAGGGTGCAAAATAGAATGAGTCAAGCATGAATATTTCGGAATTATCCCTGAAGCGCCCCGTACTGGCGACGGTCATGAACCTGATGATCATCCTGTTCGGCATAGTGGGTTTCAGCTTCCTGGCTGTAAGGGACTATCCGGCAATTGATCCGCCCATTATTAACGTCTCCACATCTTATACCGGTGCCAATCCGGATATCATCGAAAGCCAGATCACCGAACCTCTGGAAAAGCAGATCAATGGTATCCCAGGTATCCGGACGATTTCTTCCACCAGTTCACTCGGCAATAGTAATATCACGGTGGAATTTAATTTGGGATACGACATGGAGAGTGCGGCCAGTGACGTGAGGGATAAAGTGGGACAGGCAGCAAGAAATCTTCCGCTCGATATTGATGCGCCTCCTGTGGTGACAAAGGCTGATGCCAACAGCGATTTTATCTTAAT
>JBGPBW010000365.1:0-3581 GCA_041481385.1 Puia sp. | reverse complement strand
TTTTACTGATCAATAACTTTAAAATGTGGAAGTATGGAAGTATGGAAGTGTGGAAGTGTGGATGTGTGTAATAAAAAGCATTGTTACTTTCTTCACTTCCATACCTCCACACTTCCACACTTGTTCTTATACCTGAAACACTCCAGTTTTGAATGCAGGAATCTCGGGATTCTGGTTGGAAGCACGGATTCCTTCAGAAATATATTTCCTGGTTTCCAGCGGGTCGATGATCGCATCAACCCACAATCTTGCAGCTGCATAATAAGGGCTGGTTTGTTTTTCGTACCGGCCACGGATCTCATCCAGTAATTTTTTTTCTTCAGCGGGGTCAATCACCTGACCTTTCGACTTCAGCGATGCTACCTGAATCTGCAATAAAGTTTTTGCTGCCTGATCTCCACCCATCACGGCAATCTTTGCAGTCGGCCATGCCAGGATCAGTCTGGGATCATATGCTTTACCGCACATTGCATAGTTGCCGGCTCCATAAGAGTTGCCTACGATGATGGTGAATTTGGGAACTACAGAATTGGCAACGGCATTCACCATTTTCGCGCCGTCTTTGATGATGCCGGACTGTTCACTTTTTGTGCCGACCATAAAGCCCGTCACATCCTGCAGAAACAGAAGTGGGATTTTTTTCTGATTGCAGTTCATGATAAATCGGGCGGATTTATCTGCACTGTCATTGTAAATGACTCCACCCAGTTGCACTTCGCCCTTTTTTGTCTTCACGATACTGCGCTGGTTGGCTACGATACCAACTGACCACCCGTCAATACGTGCATAACCACAAATAATGGTTTTGCCATAATCTTCTTTATACTGCTGGATACCGGGCGCATCCACGATGCGTTCGATAATTTCCAGCATGTCGTAAGGTTTTGTGGCATCAGACGGAAGAATTCCATACAGGTCATCGGGATTTTTTGAAGTCGCTCTTGCCTCAATGCGATCGAAACCCGCGACCTGCGGTTGTCCCAGCGAAGACATGATTTTTTTTACCTGGTCGAGACATTCTTCCTCTGTTTTAAATTTATAGTCTGCAATTCCTGAAATTGAGGTATGGGTGACGGCTCCTCCCAGTGTTTCGGTGTCTGTTGTTTCCCCTATTGCTGCCTTTACCAGATAAGGTCCGGCTAAAAATATGGAGCCATTTCCTTCTACCATCAGGGTTTCGTCACTCATGATGGGCAGATAGGCTCCTCCTGCAACACAAGGGCCCATAACAATGGATAATTGTGTAATACCCATAGCGCTGATGCGCGCGTTATTCCGGAATATCCTTCCGAAATGTTCCTTATCGGGAAAAATCTCATCCTGCAGGGGAAGAAAAACACCAGCACTATCTACGATGTAAATAAGCGGCAAATGATTTTCCATTGCGATCTCCTGCATACGGAGATTTTTTTTCCCGGTAATCGGGAACCAGGCACCTGCTTTGACCGTTTGATCGTTGGCAAGGATAACACATTGGCGTCCGCTCACATAACCGATGCCGGCAACAGTTCCTGCTGCGGGACAACCTCCATATTCTTCATACATTTCAAAACCCGCAAAAGCACCGATTTCATAAAAAATGGTGTCCGGGTCCAACAGGTAAGAAATTCTTTCCCTTGCAGTGAGTTTATTTTTTTCATGTTGTTTTTGAGCCGCACTTGTTCCACCTCCCTCAGTTATTTTCTGGAAGCGTTTGCGAAGCTGACCGAGGGTCTGCTTCATGTTATCTTCATTCTTGTTAAATTCAAGATCCATGAAAGATGTATTGTCTGCAATATAGGATGGATGCTCTAATAATATGTATTTTTAAGGGTATGCATTGGAAATCCATCAGACCCTGGCTTGTTCCATTAATCATAGCAGCCAGTATTAAGATATTTTCTTTTTTCCCGGAAGCGGTTGAAAAATATTACTCGACAGGCGTGTATCCCCTGATCTCCAGAATGCTCAGGGTATTATTCGGATGGATACCATTCAGTGTTGGTGATCTGCTGTATGCCGGTGCATTTATTTATCTGATCTTTTCCGTTATTCGTTTTTTTACGCGTGCTTTCAGACGCACCCTTCACCGTAAATTTTTAATCCTCAGTCTGAAAATGACTGTAGCCATTTTATTGTGGATTTATATTTCGTTTAATATATTATGGGGGCTGAATTACGACCGCATGCCCCTTGCCCGGCAGATGCGCCTGGACGAGAAAGTGTATTCCAAGGAGGACCTCCAAAACCTTGTCGGACTTTTGGTAACCCGTATGAACGGCATTGATTCAGTTGCCCTTTCCGTAAGGAAAAAATTAAATAACAACGACAGTCTTTTTCTGTATTCTGCAGAAGCCTATCGATATTACGGCCGTGAAAACAAGGCTTTTCAATATCCCAATGCCTCCGTTAAATCATCTTTTTACGGTTATCTGGCCAACTATATGGGCTTCAGTGGTTATTATAATCCATTCAGTGGGGAGGCCCAGGTCAATACGACAATACCCCGATTTGTGCAGCCCTTTACCACCTGTCATGAAATCGGTCATCAGATGGGGTATGCCAAAGAGGAAGAAGCTAATTTTTGCGGATTTCTCACAACCAAATCCTCGCCTGATCCCGCATTCCGGTATTCTGTATATGTGGATTTGTATCTGTACGCTGCAAGTGCATTATATGGTCTGGACTCAACTGCCTATATCCCATATCGTGAGTCACTAAAGCCGGCGGTCCGTAAGGATCTTCGGGATTTGAAAGCATTTTATCAAAAATATCAGAATCCCCTGGAACCAATCATACACCTGATGTACGGCCGGTATTTGAAAGCAAACCGTCAGCCTCAGGGGATCAATTCCTATGATGAAGTCGTTAGTCTGGCCATTGCGTATTACAATAAATATGGCGCGGAAGCTTTTTAACGGCCATCAGAAGTTATTCTTCCACATCATACTTTCTACAGGTTTGTTGATCTGGCCACTGTATTTGGCATCTTTTTTCTGATTATATTTTACTTCGATTTCTCCGTCAACCGGGAAATAGATCAGCTGTCCGATGGGCATACCCCGGTAAATACGAACGGGTTGTTTTACAGAAATTTCCAGTGTCCAGTTTCCGCAAAAACCTACGTCACCTTTACCGGCAGTCGCGTGGATGTCGATACCAAGGCGCCCTGTAGAGGATTTTCCTTCAAGGAAGGGCACGTGTTCATGGGTTTCAGTGTATTCAGCTGTTACACCCAGGTAAAAAATATGGGGATAGAGTACAAATCCTTCTTCCGGAATTTCAAAAGATTCTATTTCATTGTGTTTTTTAGCGTCGAGGATATGTTCCCGGTAGGTAGCCAGCCAGGGTCCGAGGTGAACATCGTAAGAATTGCTGCCGAGGTTCGAGCGGTCGTAGGGCTGAATCTTGATTGTTCCCTTATCCATCTCTTCCATGATTCGCTTGTCAGATAAAATCATCCTTTTGGTGGTTTATTTGTTTATTTGTTTACCTGCTGTGCATAAACGGAGCGAATTTCGCATTAAGCTTTTTTCTGATGCCCTTATTTTATCAACATAATATCAACGAATCCACTAAACTGGCGATCTGGCATATCACGG
>JBGPBW010000364.1:0-3584 GCA_041481385.1 Puia sp. | reverse complement strand
CTAAAATCGTGTTGGCCGGTTACGATTTCGTGATTGCTTCCGTAGGTAAAATGACCCAGTCAGATCTAAATGCGAGAATCATTGTCTATGACAGATTCGACCTTACCCGTGAGCAGGTACTGTCGAAAGCTTTTGAGCACCAGACCCATCATCGTGGACAAACCACCGTCTACCTAAGGCTTAGGGGCGTAAAGCCGCCACAGGAGACACTATTTTAACTGCGAAATAAAGACCTAAATCTGAAATCTTCACATAGCTTACATCGGTTGCTTGAAACTGCACCGGCCCCTAATAAACTGGACAGTTTTCTGTTAGCAGATAAAGAACGGTTCGACTATCCAATCGAGTTATAATGAAAAAGCCGCTGCTAGAGCGACTTTTATAATTTGTGAACCGGATTGGACAAATTTCGAACCGTTTTGTGGAGGATTTGACAAAATTGGCTACTTTATCGCTAGCCTGAAGGTGAAAATTCCGAGCAATCATATTAATGAATACCGGATGAAACTGACCAACATACATTGATATTC
This sequence comes from Puia sp., assembly GCA_041481385.1. Classification (GTDB taxonomy): domain Bacteria; phylum Bacteroidota; class Bacteroidia; order Chitinophagales; family Chitinophagaceae; genus Puia. The sequence goes on along the minus strand of JBGPBW010000364.1, from coordinate 3,054 downwards.
AATCTTATAGCGGTTCAATTAATTAAAGAATATTTTGAAACTATTTGTTGGGTCGTCCAATTAGTCAATATACCAATTTAATTTTCCTTCAATTTCTGAACATAATCCAATGCCAGCTTTTCCATAATCATCGTAGGCCATGTGATATTCAATTATAAGACAGTTGTTTTTTACAATGTCGTTTAATTCATTGAATGATTTTGAAAGTTCCCCAAAAGATAATTTTAAATCATATAATTCCTGAAGTATATTCCCCTTTATAATATTTGTAAAGTAAATGGTGCTCGTCCAACCGGTGACTGAAAGTTTGCCAGAATCATTTGTTCTAATTGTCATGTTACCCAGTTTAAAAGGTATCCCATCGGCAATCAACCAAATTCTTTTCCTTATTTCATCTTCTTCCATTTAATCATATTTAGTGTTCAATGGGTCTTATTTTTTCCTTATTAGAACAGCCGATCCGTCAGGCGTATCGTAATCATAGGCATATTGATCACCTGGATGAGCCGGAATAATTTTTCTATTTTCTTTTTTCTTCAAATCATAGATTTTGATAACTAACCATGAATATGTAAACCATTTCTTATAAATTCTTATTTTGTATAATTGGCTTTCCTGCGTTTGCTTTATGTATGTATAATTTAGGAACGAAACAAATAATGAATCTTCAGCATTGGCTATCTTTTTGAGATCTTCTTGATTTATAAGAACATCGCCAGGAATAATATTTATATCATAAAATTCAGTTTTGCCATCTTTACTTATTGAATAAAGTTTAGGTTGAGCAGGATATCCAATTACCAGGCCATTGGCCAGAAAAGTGAAATTTACCCGGTTGTTATCCTGACCATAAAATCTGATAGGAAGAAATGCCATTAAAAAGGCTATTCTCAACATAGAATCAATTTAATGCAATGTATCAATATAGGTTTATTTGTTCATCAGTACCCCCGCGACTTCGGAGTAAAAGGGTGTAAAAACCCCGATTGTAACACAATCGTACATCTAGCAGTTTTCGAATGAAAACTAAAAACAGCATTAATTTTTCTTTTTCACCAGCTATTTTTTCAACTACTTTGTTAGCGCAAAATTTCCAGTTTCTTGGAACGGCAAGATGTACAGTTGTGTCACAACTGGGGTATTTCGACCTTCACTCCGGGGTCGTTTCGGCTTAAAAGTTCTTGAAAAGCTGGAGTCATAGGATTGCCTTAAATAATGATAGCAACGGTTTTTATTACCAGTTTATCACAGACTTGGATTTCTATTTTATTTTTCCCGACTATCCTAAACTATTGAAATTCCCGAGTTCCGCATAACGAAATTTGAAAGGTTGGTTTGTTAATCAATCAACGTTTCGGTTTTGGCAGAAAAAAGGGAAAAATTGACTCAGGAGAAGTCGATTGAAATATTAGGAAAAAACGGAACTCGCCTTTCACTAGATGAGGAGGAAAAAGTCATAGAATTCATGTACGAATTGGCTAGCTTGGCTATAAACAAATATCTCGATGATGAAGACAGCAAATTTATACATCCGGGTAAGTACAGATGAACAGGCAGATAAAGGATATAGTCAACGGGGTCAGGAAGAAATCTTACGTAAGTATTGTGAAATAAACCAGATATCCATCCGCAGGGTAATTTTTGAAGATCATTCTGCGAAGACTTTTAATCGGCCCGCCTGGACAAGACTACTTATGGAACTGAAAAAAAGTAAGGTCAAATCTGATCTGATTTTATTTACCAAATGGGATCGGTTTAGCCGAAACGCTGGGGATGCATACCACATGATCAGCATCTTGCGGAAAATAAACGTTGAACCACAGGCTATCGAACAACCGCTGGATTTAACCATTCCCGAAAACAAGATGATGCTTGCTTTTTACCTGGCCGCTCCTGAAGTGGAAAACGACCGCCGGGCATTAAATGTAATGTTCGGCATGCGTCGTGCCAGAAAAGAAGGACGTTGGATGGGCGCCGCGCCGTTCGGTTATATAAATAAGATTACGGAGCTGGGCAGGAAATACATTGAACCCAAAGAACCTGAAGCAGGAATTATTAAATGGGTTTTTAATGAAATTGCAAAAGAGGGGAATTCTGTTAATTCAATATGGAACGAGGCAAGAGCAAAAGGATTAAAGTGCAGTAAGAATAGTTTATGGGTTATCATCCGGAATCCGGTCTATTGCGGGAAGATATTTGTATCGAAGTTAAAAGACGAGGAAAGTCACTACGTGACTGGGCAGCATGAGGGGATTATTTCCGAATCACTTTTTCGGGAAGTTCAGGATGTACTGGATGGCAAACACAGATCATATTTTTCAAAGAAGGAATCACATGCACTTCAACTTCGCGGCCATTTACTTTGTCCGACATGCCAAAAGGTCTTAACCGGAAGCACTTCCAGAGGCAGATCCAAGCGCTATTCATATTACCATTGTGTTTCCCCATGCAAAGTCAGAATTAAAGCGGATCAGGCTAATAATGCCTTTATAAACGAATTGGTGAAATATGTCCCGCGTCCGGGCATGCAGGAATTGTATATCGAAGTATGCAAAGATGTTTACAAACAAAGAACCAGGACTGGCCGGGAAGACCTGACAAAATTAAAAGAAGATCTCGCCAGGGAATCCGCACGATTGATCAAAGCGCGGGATCTATTGTTAAATGAAGAAATTGATTCGGCCGACTACAAATCGATTAAATCGGCTGGTGAAAAGAAAATTGCTGATTTAGAAAACCAATTATTTAGTGCCGGTCGGATAGAAACGAATATTGGTCCGATGCTGGTCAAAGTTTTTAATACACTTTCTAATCTGGAAACACTCTATCAGGACGGCGATTTAAAAACCAAACACAGGATTATTGGTTCGATTTTTCCGGAAAAACTCGTTTTTAATGGGAATAATTATCGAACCGCCCGGATCAACGAAGCCGTTGAGCTGATATACAATGTGGGCCAGGGTTTCAGCGAAAATAAAAATGGACAAACCGAGGTAAATTTCGATTTGTCCACTCAGGTGAACCGGATTGGATTCGAACCAATGACCTGCTGCT
>JBGPBW010000363.1:0-3610 GCA_041481385.1 Puia sp. | reverse complement strand
GAATCCAGGGATGCGGTACAACAGATTTTCCTGAAAGCCATTACGGAACTGCATAAATACGAAGTCAGTTATTTCAGCTCCTGGTTGTATATGATTGCAAAAAATCATTGCCTTATGCAGCTGCGGAACCAACGGCGGCCTATCCCGGTCGACAATATGACCGAACCTGCCATTTCGGATGAAGAACCTGATCCCCTCCATGATGAACGAATATTGAAAGATCTGGAAGAAGCCATGCAGCACCTGAACACAGAGCAAAAAACATGTATCCGGATGTTTTATCTGCAAAAGAAATCGTATCAGGCGATAGCGGCAGAGACAGGATTTAATTTATTACAAGTGAAAAGTTATATTCAGAACGGAAAAAGAAATTTACGGCTGTTGCTGGAAAAAAAAATTGACAAATTTGAACGCTGACCATGAGCGAAGAATCTAATGATATGAATCCTGCCGATCAGGGAAAAAAGCTACCAGCGTCGCTGGACAGGCAGTTGCGTGCCCTGTTACCTGAAAGGGAATTGGACCATTTTCGTGACCAGCTTCCTGAAGAATTCCTAAAAGATGCTTCCGAAGGATTGGATCAGGTTCATGATAGCAGTCAAATTGATGGCATTCTAAAAAAATTGAATCACCAGATGCGCCAGCAGCTGGTAAGCAAAAAAAAGAAAACGGGAAGAAAGTCGATCGGGAATATGAGCTGGATCTATTGGGCGATTGTTATAGTTCTACTGCTTATCATTTGTGCCTTCCTTGTTATCAGAATGCAGTTGCATCATTGAGTATATATTATGTTCCTTTACTGGTACTGAATATAAACGGGCCTGGGTTTTAAATGCAATACTTCTTCAGGAGTCATCATACGGCTGTTTGTTTCCCGGAAATCGTTCTTATAAAATAATTTGAAACCTGTGAATTGTACGGGTTCGCGGGAAATATACTCGTGATATGTACTCAGCTTTCTGGATTGGGCTCCCCATCCGTCCATGTCCATGACGACCTGAACTTCGGGCTGGGGTTTTATTTTTTTATAGTTGGTGACCATAGCATGTGTAAAACGATGTACAACCAGAATTTTTGGAGGAAGCTGGTTGGCCTTGGCGAGGTCCGCAAGGTATTTTATAGTATAATTAACGTCTGTCGCATCCATGGTTCCTATCACCGATCCCGGCTTTTTACCTGTTTTCATGGAGAATTCCGGATCGATGCCCAGGTGAACCTGTGGCATTTTGAGATAAGGCTCCAGTAATGGAACTTCTTCCTGAACCGTACTTAAACCTACCTGAATATCTAGAAAAACCAGGGCATTGATCCTCGCAGCCATACGGATAACCGAATCAATTTGTTTGAAAGGCATACGTAACCGGTACTTATCTCCCTTACCGGGATAGCCCTGCGCAGTTACGGCAATATAATGAAGGGCGGGAACAACGGTTATCGTAGAATCAGCGAGCTGCCATTTCCTGATTTCTTCCTGTAATTTTTTAAACATTTCTTCGGTTGGATATTCCCCGAGAACCCCCATTTTTTTTGAATACAGGTTCCCATAAAAAGCGACGACCCTGTTGAAAGGGAATATGGCACCCGGAAGGGGATAATCCAGTTTTACCGGCCAGCGACCTGAAGTATCACCGTTATTTAAAGCGTGGTTTAGCTGATCGTATTTTACTGTATCCAGACGGGCAACTGCGGCATGCAGGTGTAAGGAATCATTGTTTGATGTAGTGTCTCCGCCGGAATTGACTGCGGAACCTGAATTTCCGTGAAAAAAATGCCCTGACCCGAAAGCCTGAAAGAAATATAAACTGGCAATAGTAGTTATTCCTACAAATAGTAAAACTACGTACTGAATCTTCAACACACGGGGTCTACCGGATGTTTTTTGTGAAATTTGCATAGGTGTAGATTGACAGAGGGTATAGATTATTCCTTTATAAAAAACGCCACAAAGCAGGCTTTATTTCAACGGGTAACTGTTAAAAACAGGTTTTTTTATACCAGTTTATCAAACCATTTGTGGACGCGTCATGATCCTTGCTTTCGTCGTTGTTCTTCAGTTCGGGCAGGATTTTTCCAGCCAACTCCTTACCAAGTTCAACCCCCCACTGATCAAATGAGTAGATGTTCCATATAACGCCCTGAACAAAGATCTTATGTTCATATAATGCAATTAGCTGGCCAAGGGTAAAGGGTGTGATCGATTTAACTAAAAATGAGTTAGTTGGCCGGTTTCCACTGAAAAACTTAAACGGAATCAATTCCGGCTTTAGGCCTGCGGCCATCAGCTCTTCCGGTGTTTTTCCATTCATCAGCGCTTCTGTCTGCGCGAAAAAATTCGAGAGCAATTTCTGATGGTGGTCACCCAACGGATTATGACTTATTGCCGGAGCAATAAAATCACACGGAATCAGTACGGTACCCTGGTGAATCAGTTGATAAAATGCGTGCTGTCCGTTCGTTCCGGGCTCACCCCAAACAACAGGGCCAGTGGAATAACCCACAGGTATGCCATTCCGGTCAACGGACTTGCCATTACTCTCCATATTTCCCTGTTGGAAATAAGCGGCAAAACGATGCATATATTGGTCATAAGCCAGGATAGCTTCCGTTTGCGATCCGAAAAAATTCCGGTACCATATGCCCAGCATGGCCATAATTACCGGAATATTTCTTTCAAATGGCATGTTTTTGAAATGCTTGTCTGATGCATGTGCACCCTGCAGCATTTCCTCAAAATGCGGGTAGCCGATCATCAGCACGATGGAAAGACCTATTGCACTCCAGAGCGAATATCTCCCCCCTACCCAGTCCCAGAAAACAAACATATTGGAACGGTCGATGCCAAATTTTACGACTTCGGCTTCATTCGTAGACAAAGCCACAAAATGTCTGGCAATATAAACCACATCACCGGCAGATTTCAGAAACCAGTCCCGCGCACTATAGGCATTGGTCATGGTCTCCTGTGTGGTAAAGGTTTTGGATGCGATAAGAAAAAGCGTTTCTTCGGGGTCTATTTTTTTAAGGGTTTCGACGAGCTGGGTGGCGTCGACATTGGATACAAAATAAGCCTGCATTCCTTCGATCCAGTAATGTTTTAACGCCTCTGTAACCATCACCGGACCCAGATCACTGCCGCCAATGCCGATATTTACAATGTTCCGAATCGGCTTACCGGTATATCCCCTCCATTCCCCTGAGTGTATTCGCTGGCTGAAGGATTTCATATGTTCCAGCTCCTGCATAACTTCGGGCATCACATCCTTTCCGTCAACATATATTGATTCTCCGGAGAAATTACGCAGTGCCGTATGCAGAACTGAGCGGTTTTCTGTACGATTTATTTTTTCGCCGGCAAACATGGATCGAATCGCTTCATCCAACTGAGATTCCTGTGCCAGCTCAAACAAATGAGAAAATGTTTCCGCATTGACCAGGTTTTTGGAAAAGTCAAACAGGATATCGCCAAAAATGATTGAGTATTTGTTGAATCGTTCACGATCCTCAGCAAACAGGTTTTTCATTTGAATACCCCTCATAATCTGCTGATCTGACTGCAGCTTTTTCCAGGCATGGGTATCCGGCGGTGAAATATTTGGAAACATGTTTAGGG
>JBGPBW010000362.1:0-3649 GCA_041481385.1 Puia sp. | reverse complement strand
GGCATGACGCCGACAGAATATATGAATGAGTTACACGCCAAAGTGAGCATCAAAAAATAATAATCCACAACCCGTTTTATTTTTCCGGAACGGCTCCTACCCCGAAGCATTAACGAACGCTTTACTTAAACTTATAATAGATTTGCGCCGCATAAGGTACAAACATGTACCCGGGGGATTTATTGCCCTTCTCTGTCTGAAACGGCTGCCAACATGAAACTGAGTTTTTTACCTTTACCTTCCTTATCAACCTATAAGATTGTGATTCGAATGAAAATGAATCGTAAAAGATCATGGCTCTTTATTATTGCGGGATTGTCCCTGTTCGGATATGCCTGTCGGGGTAAAGCAGCTGAAGAGAAAGATAAAACCGGTTTCTGTCTTTCAGATACCCTGCAGCAGAAAGTAGTGATTGAAAATGTGAAATACCAGGTGGTAAAAGATGAAATTTCCCTTTCCGGCAAAATTGAAGCCAATGAAGATAAATGGGTGAAAGTATATCCCGTGGTCGGCGGTATGGTGGAGGAAATGAAAGTACAGCTGGGTGATTATGTAACCAAAGGACAAACCCTGGCCATCGTTAGAAGCGGTGAGCTGGCAGACTACCAAAGCCAGCTGTCTAACGCACAGGCAAGTGTAAGAATCGCAAATAAAACACTCACATCCACGCAGGAACTGTACAAATCAGGACTGACTACGGAGAAAGATGTGCTCACGGCGGAAACAGATCTGGAAAAAGCGCAGGCCGATCTGAAAAAAATGGAACAGACAAATTCCATTTATGGTATTAACAAGAATGCCCAACAAATTATTACCGCACCGGTTTCAGGTTACGTGATTGAAAAAAATGTAACCGACAAAATGCAATATAAGCCAGATGGCAGCCAGCCGTTTTTTGTCATCGCCAATCTCGAGGAAGTATGGGTCATGGCCAATGTGTTTGAAACAGACATTGCCAAAATAAAAGTGGGTTATGATGCTGAAGTGAATGTGATTGCCTATAAGGATAAAACATTTTCAGGTAAAGTGGACCGCATTTTCTCCATTCTCGATCCCCAAAGCCGGGTCATGAAGGTCCGTGTGAAAGTTCCGAATAAAAACAATTTATTAAAACCGGAAATGTTTGCCCAGATCACCATTAAGTATAATGAAAACACGAGACAGTTGCCGGCCATTCCTACACAGGCCATTATTTTCGACAAGAACAGGAATTATGTGATGGTTTATCACGACAAATGCAATCTCGAAACCCGTGAAATTGAAATCTACGAGACTTCAGGAAATACCACCTACATTAAAAGCGGACTCAAAGAGGGAGAAAAAATCATTACCAAATATCAGCTCTTGGTCTATGATGCATTAAACGACTGACAAAAGCCCTCCTGCTTAAATAGCAACTTATGAACAAGTTTATTTCGGGTATCGTTACTTTCTCTCTGAAGAACCGGTTCTTTATATTTTTCATGACGGCGCTGATCATTGTAGCCGGCATCTGGAGTTATATCAATACACCGTTGGAGGCTTTCCCCGACGTTACCAATACACAGATCACCATCGTTACCCAATGGAACGGCCGCAGTGCTGAGGAAGTAGAACGATTTGTTACGGTTCCGATCGAAGTGGCCATGAACTCCGTGCAAAAAAAATCCACCCTCCGTTCCATCTCCATGTTTGGACTCTCGGTAACAAAAATAATCTTCGATGACGACGTGGAAGATTTTTATGCACGTCAGCAGGTAAATAACCTCCTTCGCAATGTGAAACTGCCGGAAGGCGTGGAACCGGATGTTCAGCCACCCTATGGCCCAACGGGCGAAATATTTCGCTATACCGTTCAGGGAAAAAATAAAAGCTCTATCGATCTGCTGACTGAACAAACCTGGGTGATCGACCGGCAGTTGCGCAGCATTCCCGGTGTAGCAGACCTGGTGGCCTTCGGCGGCGCAGACCGCACCTATGAGATCACGGTAGACCCGGTGAAACTGGCCCAATATAATATCACACCGCTGGAAGTGTACACCGCGGTATCGAAAAGTAATATCAATGTGGGCGGTGATGTGATTGAAAAACACGGCCAGGCCTACGTGGTCAGGGGGATCGGTCTGCTGGATAATATTACGGATATCGAAAATATTATTGTCGACAATATCAACGGTACCCCGATCCTGGTCAGGAACCTGGCTACGGTATCACCCAGTCATGTGCCCCGTGTCGGGCAGGCAGGTCTGAATGATAATGACGATGTGGTGGAAGGCATCGTCGTGATGCGTAAGGGAGAAAATCCGAGGGAAGTTCTGAAGAGAGTGAAAGCGAAAGTGGTGGAACTCAATGAAAAAATATTACCGCCCGATATCAAAATGGTCACCTTCTACGACCGGGATAACCTGATGGATTTCTGTACAGAAACCATCAGTCATAACCTGATCGAAGGCATTTTGTTCGTTACCCTGATTGTGTACATTTTCATGTTCGACTGGCGCACCACGGTGATCGTTTCGATCATCATTCCGCTTTCCCTGCTCTTTGCATTTATCTGCCTGAAGATAAAAGGAATGACGGCAAACCTGTTGTCCATGGGTGCCATCGATTTTGGAATCATCATCGACGGAGCGGTCGTGATGGTGGAGGGATTGTTTGTTGTGCTCGCGATAAAAGCGCATGACGTCGGCATGGAGAAATACAACAAAATGGCCAAACTCAGCATCATCCGGAAAACAGGATCTACGCTGGCCAAGGCCATTTTCTTTGCAAAGATCATCATTATCACCTGCCTGATTCCCATTTTTGCATTTGAGAAAGTGGAGGGCAAAATGTTTTCGCCGCTTGCCTGGACCCTGAGTTTTGCATTACTGGGGGCCTTATTGTTTACATTGACTCTGGTTCCGGTATTGACCAGCATTTTATTGAGAAAAGATACTTACGAAAGAAACAATCCCATTGTGAATTTCTTCAACCGCATCGTGATGAACGGATTGAAATTTACCATGGCCAATAAAAGAAAATCGCTTTTTGTTGCATTTGCGGTGATGGGGCTGGCCTTGTTCTCTTTTAAATTCCTGGGCAGTGAATTTCTTCCGGAACTCAACGAAGGAGCGCTCTGGGTGGAGGCCAAATTACCCATGAGCAGCTCGCTTACAGAAACCGTCAGTTTCGTTACCCAGTTCCGGAAAATATTAAACAGTTTTGATGAAGTGGATGGCGTATTGTCACAAACCGGAAGGAGTAATGATGGCACGGATCCCTCCGGATTTTATTATGTGCAGTGTCAGGTGAACCTGAAACAGAAAAAATTCTGGAAAAGAAAAATCACTGTAGAGCAGCTCGTGGATGAGATGGACACCCGGCTCACCCAGTATCCGGGCATCGTCTATAATTATTCACAGCCGATTATAGATAATGTTCACGAAGCGGTAGCAGGTATCAATGCGGACCTTGCCGTTAAGATATTTGGTAATGACCTGAACAAACTAGACAAACTCGCTGACAGTACATTGAAAATATTAGCCACAGTAAGAGGGATCAGGGATCTCGGCATCATGCGCAACTTAGGACAGCCTGAGTTGAGTATCGTTCTCGACGAGCAGAAAATGGGTGTCTATGGTGTTACGACGGCCGATGCCAATTCAGTTATTGAAATGGCCATCGGCGG
>JBGPBW010000361.1:0-3656 GCA_041481385.1 Puia sp. | reverse complement strand
CATTGGCTTTTATTATGTAAACCCTGCTAATTGGGTGCCTTTTTTGCCAAATAAATTTGCAGGCGTAATGAAAGGGGTATCGGCCGTATTCTTTGCCTATATTGGTTTTGATGCAATCTCCACCACGGCGGAAGAATGCCGCAATCCGCAAAGAGACCTTCCAAAAGGCATGATGAATTCCCTGCTCATCTGTACGGTAATCTATGTAATCACTGCACTCGTGATCACGGGACTCGTCAACTATAAAGAATTTGAATTCGTTGCCGATCCGCTCGCGTATGTTTTTGATAAAATCAATATGCACAAAATCGGATTCATCATTTCCGTGAGTGCGGTCGTAGCTTCCACATCTGTATTGCTGGTTTTTCAGATTGGTCAGCCGCGAATCTGGATGAGTATGAGTCGTGACGGCCTGCTGCCACCCGCATTCGGACGCATCAGTCCGCGTTTTAAAACACCCGGATTCGCCACCATCATTACCGGTCTCCTGGTGGGCATACCCGTGCTGGTGGTAGACGATAAACTGATGACGGACCTGACCAGTATCGGAACGCTGTTCGCTTTTGTATTGGTTTGCGGGGGCGTCTTATACCTGCCCAAACTCATTAAGGTACCGGGCAAATTCAGTATTCCTTATCTGAACGGGAAATGGATTATCCTGGTGTTGTTGTCGATTTTCATCCTGGCATCCAGGCATCGTACCGAATATGCGCTGGCGAATCTCAAAGCAGATTCCTATCAGGAGATCTTATTTCTCTTATTCATTGCTGCCGCCATCATCATTGCCATCCTAACCTTTATCAGAAATTATTCTGTCATCCCCGTGTTGGGTGTTTTATTCTGTCTCTACCTCATGATAGAAATTCCCGCAAAAAGCTGGATGGTATTTTTTGGATGGATGGGAGTGGGACTTTCGATTTACTTGATTTACGGAAGGAGAAAAAGTAAACTTGCCGGCAGACCGGGATGAGAGTGTGGAAGTGTGGAAGTGTGGAGGTGTGGGAAGTTTCATTGAACTCGTTATAGATAAGTAATTAAAATCATAAATTTTACCTCCACACCTCCACACTTTCACACCTCCACACTATTCAGAACGCAAGCTCTGAACCGGGTTCGCTGCCGCCGCTTTCATTGCCAGAAAACTTACCGTGATTAATGCGATCCCCAGGGCCGTAACGCCGGACAAAACAAATACCCACCAGCTCATCGGTAAACGATAGGCATAATCCTCCATCCACTTGTTCACACTAAACCAGGCCAACGGCCATGCAATCGCATTCGCAATGAGTACGAGTTTGATAAAATGTTTGGAGAGGAGGGCAACAATACTTGACATTGAAGCACCCAAAACTTTACGAACGCCAATTTCCTTGATCCTTCTTTCGGCTGAATAAGATGCCAGTCCGAATAAACCCAGACATGAAATTAATATCGCCAGGAAAGCCAGGATGCCGACCATCTGCGTGATCTGTGCATCTGTCCGGTATACTTCTTTGAAATGATCGTCAAGAAACTGATATTGTAAGGGATGAGCCGGGAAATTTTCCTTCCATAGTTTTTCAACAAGCGCAATGACCTGTTTGGCCTTGTCTCCATTTACCTTAACGGAAAGTGTTCCAAATCCCCAATCCTTTTGATTGAAAAGAAAAATGGTTTCAATTTTATAGTGAAGTGAATTGAAATTAAAATCCTTTGCAATTCCTACAATCCTTCCGGCTGAATCGAATCCGAATTGTTTTCCGATCAGTAATCCAATATCTGCCTTGGGCTTGTCCTTCAATAACTCGTGTGCCAGTCTTTCATTTAATATATATTCATGACCATTGGCTTGTTTTTCATGGGAAAAAACTCTCCCGTAAGCCAGCTTCATCTTGTAAACATTCATATAGTCTGGATCAACCATCAGTATGGTGCTGGACAATTGCTGTTTGGGGCCATCGCCCTGGAATTGTATTCCTGTCTGGTCCAGGTGCCCGCCGAGCTGATCCCTGCAGGCAGTAACACCTGCAACATAGGGACTGGCAGACAATTCCGTTTTTAATAAATCATATTTCCTGTAGGTTATATCGTCAAGAGAAATGGTGATCATATTATCGCGGACAAATCCCGGATCTTTCTGCTGCATATAATTCAATTGTCGAAAGACAAAGATGGTCGCAATGATTAAAAAAATCGCACTTACAAACTGACCCACTACCAGGATATTTCTGAAATTCGCTTTTTTATTGATTGCTACCGCTCCACCTTTTAAAACTTTGGAGGGTTGGAAAGAAGACAGATAGATCGCCGGATAAATTCCGGAAACAATTCCCACGACAATCGATCCGATCAAAATAGACCCGATGATACCCGGATGTTGCAAAAGGATCGGCTTAAGATTTCTCTGGCTGAGGTTTTCGATATAGGGGAGCACCAGGAAAACAAACACTGTTGCGAGTATCAGGGCTATCAGCGATAGTAAAACGGTTTCACCCAGGAACTGAAGTCCCAATTGAAAACGCTGCGCGCCAATTGATTTACGGATTCCCACTTCCTTGGCTCTTTCAGAAGATCTGGCCGTGGAGAGGTTCATAAAATTTATACAGGCAATACTTAAAACGATTAGGGCGATGATCATGAAAATATTGGTATAGATTTTATCGAATTTTTGGAAGTTGAGATAATCGAGACCAATATCTGCAGAATATGAATGAACGTCCTTCAATGGAAGCAGGAATAGTTCGTAATATTTCCATCCATCATCTTTACCTGTCATATGCTTTTTCAGGTAGGCTGGAAATTTTTTTGTCATGTCGGCTATATTCGTACCCGGCGCTAATTCCAGATAGGTATTCAGCCAGTTACCTCCCCAGTTATTCATCCAGTCCGGCTTGTATATTGAATTGAAAGAAAATAATGCCTCGAATTGAAATTGGGAATTGTCCGGAATATCTTTCATGATTCCTGTTACCGTAAAGGAAGCTGTATCTCCGGCATAGTGTGTTATGGTTTTCCCAATGGGATCAGCATTGCCAAATAATTTCCTGGCGGCTGATTCTGTCAGGACTGCGCTGTTCGGTTTTAGTAAAACCTGTTGACGGTTTCCCTTTAATAAAGGGAAATCAAAAATGGAAAGAAAGGAAGTGTCCACGAAATAGGTATGCTTATAATAGATCTTTTTTTCTCCGAATGTCATTTGATAATCATCATTCCAGTTAACGCGGGTATAATTTTTTACCTCAGGAAAATCTTCTTTCAGGGTAGGACCCATCGGAAACATGGAGAGCGCCACTTTTTGCGGAGACAACATACCCTCCCATTTCTGAACCTCATTGAGCCGGTAAATATTTTTCGTATGGATCCTGTCAAAACTTCTTTCATAAAAAACAAACAGGGTGATCACGACGCAGGCAGCCATGCCGATGGCAAGACCGAGAACGTTAATGGCCGTGTATAGTTTGTGTTTACTCAGATTGCGCCAGGCGACGACTAGATAATTTTTTATCATACTTAATTATTTGTAACAGTCATTTTTATGTGTGGAAATGTGGAGGTGTGGAGGTGTGGAAGTGTCATTGAACTAATGATATTTAAGTAATTTAAATTATGAATTTCACTTCCCCACCTCCACACCACCACACCACCACACATGCATACTATTCAGAGCGCAAGCTCTG
>JBGPBW010000360.1:0-3688 GCA_041481385.1 Puia sp. | reverse complement strand
CAATTTTGTTAGTTACGAAAGGATCGGCTCCTTTTAGTAGTGCGATTTTATCAAGCCTTGTAAGCTGTGCCATAATTTAAAATTTATTTGTTAGTAATGAATTGAATATTTTTTGGCATGGTCCTTCCATCTTACCACGATTGGATAATCTAAATTTTTATAATAGATGTTGTAAAAATCCTCGTAGGAAAAACTCTTTTTTATCGATGTCCGTAATAGTAAATTATCAAGGATAAGTTTATACTGATGAGCAACGTCAACAGGGATATCCAGGCCATCACTTTTGCAAACCTTAATCTGAAAAATGATATCCAGCTCCCACTTTGTAATTTTTAAATAATCTATTTCATCAACATCCAAATCGGTTATTAATAATTGGTGAAACTCATTTCCAATTCTCACAAATTCTTTTTCCATATGCACTATAGCTGGCCGGTTATCTGTGTAATGAATTAAATAGACACCTATCGCCAATTCATAAAGATGTTCTATGCTTGCCCTGGCTTCTATATCTTCCATCATTCTGTAATAAAAACTCTGCTCAATCTCTGGCCAATCATCTATTTCTTCTCCATATAATTGCCCGTTCTTTAGGTCCCTACCAAGCTCAGGACCAGTCATCTTTTTAATGATAGCTTCCGCTTCTTTTTCCGCTTCATTGTTTTCAATTAATTCATGTATAGATCTGGTACCAGCGGTTAAGCCTTGTAAGAATTCTATGTTTTCATCCCTGTTCATGACCTAATAGTTTTTTTAAGTTCACGTATGATTAAATTCAATTGATCATCCGTAAGATTATTATAGTCGATATCGATAAATTGCTTTTCCCTCCAATTTTCTTTACCCCGATTTTTTAGCCAGAAGATTGCGGCGACAGTATCGGGAGGATAATATTTAATAAATTTTGTTTTCACTATCATGCCATCAATCACTTTAATATCAACATCAGGATGGCTATATCCCGTTGCTCTTTTGTAAAGGCTTTCAGCAACAATTGCATCTGCTGGGAGTTTTCCCTTCTTTAGGGACTTGCAAAACCCTGGATAGTCAACTTTCCACCGGTTGATTGTCGCTTCGTCAACCTCAAAGAAATCAGCCAGGCTCTTGTCTGTTGCACCTAATAAACAAAGTTTTCTGGCTTGTTCATTGAATGATGCCTTATACTTCGGGGGCCTGCCACCTTTGTTTAAATTTTTTGTTGATTTTTGTGTATCCATTCTTTTTTGTCTGATATAAAAACTGCTTTTTTTTCTTTTCGTTTTTCCTATGCCACCTGTCCTGTTTGGTGCCCCTGGTTGCCATATTCGCTACAATTTTTGCTACCAAATGATTTGAATAATTGCGTCTTTGTTTATTTACATACAGTTATAACGGTTTGTCATAGCGATGATCACCCGACTACCTCTGTTAGTTATTTTTTTCATCATAGTTTTCATTTTGAGCACGAATAAAAATCCTTTCTATCTTTTCTTTCTGTTCTTTTAACGTGACAGTTTGCTCCTGCAAATTCAAGAGAAATTTAGCTTTGAGTTCATCAGGTAGCTTATCAAACTCATCCCTGATAAAAATTTCATTGGATTCAATCTGCTGCAGTTGCAGCTTTTTTATTTCTTTCAACTCGTTTATCATAAATTTTTGCGCATCATTCATATCATAAACTTTTTATCGGGCTCCATTTTTTCAATAACACCTCTGTTGATTCTTCTTTTAAAGGATTAAAATTTTTGATCTCCGCCAGCTCCCATTTTTGACCTTCGCAGATAATATGCTCCCTGTGAAGGATATTCGAGATATCATTATTGTTTAAATGAAAATAAGTGGTGTAATACTGGCCGTTCGCAATAATCGCCAATCGCTGATGGTAGAATCTTCGCATAAGGCCCTTTCCTGTGACCTTGGGCGTGCCATCGTCGTTGTATGTGATAACTTCATCAGCATAAGAAAGGATCGGATCATTCTCCCCGCCTTGCCTGTAATTCACGGCAAACATATACGGGAATCCATTCCTTACCTCTCCATCGAACACCCAACCCCACCCGGACTGAATGCCCTTGTAATAGGCGCTCTTTGGTTCGAAAGTGTTTTGTGCTTCACTGGCTGATGTGTTAGAGATATTTTCAGGTATCATTACGGGCATCTGCGGCATGATGGCGGGATCGCCAGTGAGGCCCTTCCATTGAACGACGTCCATATGCATCAGTGGAGCAAAGAATCTGTTTTCAATAGTCGGTTTTGTTGGATCATCGTCAGGGTTACGTTTAAATCGTTCTGGTAGTACATATTTTGCCATGGCGAGCCTTGCAATGCTTCGATCTTGGACTTTCTTGAGTGTTCCATCATTGCTATCATCTTTATAGGCAAACCGCATATCGCGATCGCCATCGCTGAATAATTCCATTTCTGAATCTTTCGAGATATCTTGTTTACTACTCCAATCCAGGAAGTGACCGTTATAGTAACCACCTGTTTTTGTCGATTGATCGTCGACCAAAGAGTATGGATGCTGAGGTTCGATGTAAACGATCTTGTTTGTAGTATCTGTTTGAAAAACGAGATTGAATTCATCAATCACGCCTGCAAAGAAATCAAGGAATTTATATTTTTTGAAGCCTGTATAGTTTGCAAAATTGATTGTGCCACCAATGGGTATTCTGAAAAAATCAAGCTCAAAAGCATCTACTGTAACGTGGATATGATCAATGCCTGTACCGCTGTGGTGCATATAGAGATAAACTTTTGCGGAAATAATATCACCTGGGACCACTGTGAACGTTGCCCAGTCATTGAGCGGGCCAGCAAATTGCTTTCTATCAATCAATTTTGGTCTTAAATCGACCAACAAAGTGCCATTGCCATTATCGCTTCCATGGCCGACCTTGCCACCATTTTTAAACCATTGAATACGGAGTTCAACGTTACTATTAGAGGTCGCTACTGCATCTACAAACGCTCCAAAATGAAAAGTAGCTTCCAATCTTCCATAATTAAAGACTGTTGCCGTTGGATATGTCCATTTCATTTCAAAGGCGACTGGATCATATTGATAGGTATTGTGATTATCGAAGCCTCCATTTACCGAATCATTACTCACATTCAAATCCCAAATGCCGGTAAAGCTCACATCATCCATCGAAACTTCTCCTAAACCAATAGCCTTGAATTTAAGATTATCTATAGCTGTGTCACTTGCTGATTGGAAGTTTCCCCATGTCCATGGCATCACTTGTCTTCTGAAATAAGGCGTATCGAAGAAGTCGGATTTTATTTGATAACCTAAAGATTTAAATGCCCGATAGATCAACCAATACTTACTTAAAGATGGCTTCATGTATTCCGGGGTCATGTTGTAGTCCGTAATTTCATTGACTACAAAACCGCCTGAAATTCTTTGAAACGTATCCATAGGCAGGCCATATCTCACCGGTGCAAATACATAGGGCAGATCTTTATTCAAGCCATCATAATTCCAGCTGGCCACTATGACGTCCTTTGTAAATGGAAAAGTGATGTCCTTTAGGAAATCGAATAACGTTGAAATTTTTAAATCAATAATCCAGTCACCATTATTGCCGTGAAATTGGAATTCATACTGAAGAGGTCTCTTATTTTTTTTTGCCAAAACGAGCAAAGCTTTTCCAACGAGAATCTCCTGGCCGTTTGCTTCAATGACACCCTTTCGATTCCCTCT
>JBGPBW010000359.1:0-3701 GCA_041481385.1 Puia sp. | reverse complement strand
TTTTGATCCTTTCTTAAACGCTGAAATGCCACATAATTTTTAATATACTCTATTTCTTTTTCCAGGCTTACTTTATCAACTCCACAGTCATACAACTGGTAACGTAAAAGTTCAGAGAATTGCAAAAGGATATTTCTCGCGGTCTGATTATTTTTATCTATATAGCCATAGACTGTATTTAATGAATTAAAAAGCGCATGTGGATTGATTTGTGCTTTTAGATAATCCAATTCATTTTTTACTCTTTCCTTTTCCAGTAACTCCAATTGGCGCTGGGTCTGTATCCTGTCCATTAGCATTTTACCCAGGGTAATCAGCAATACCCAAATGGAAATATTAATAAAGGAGTTGAGGTATAATGTTTTAAAATCATTGTTTAGAACGGTGTGAAAAAATCGCTTATTCATTTGCTCGGCAATCAATGCCCTAAACCATGCTGAAAGAGCGACGATTAAGGCGGTTATGCAAACAAAAAGCAGGTATTTCCTTTTGAGCAGGAATTGAGGTACACTAAAATTATTGACCGCGTAATAATCAGCTGTGATGAAGATCAGGTAGCAAAATTCCACAGTCATGGTTTTGCTAAGTGAAACCGAATAACTGCGAAAGACGGCCACCCACAACAGGTAAACAGCTGCCCAAAAGAGCGAATGATAAAATATCTTTCCCGGTTTAAACATATATAATAGCAAAGTTAATAACATCATACAGCTTTAAATATTTATTACATGAATAGGGTGAAATCCTTGACGAACCCTGTTTAATCAAGAAAAGCGATTGGATGATGTAATTCATTTTACAGGCTGACTCGATGGGGGGAATTTGCAGCATTAATTAATTTAAAACTGGAAACAATGAAAAAAATTAGCTATTGGTTTTTGCATCCGCCGGTAACGGGGCAGTCATCTATTCTGATCATTCGGCTGATGGCCGGATCAGTATTTTTCTGGGAGGGTATCTTAAAGTTTGTTTATGTGAATCAGGGAGTTGGACGGTTTACAAAATTGGGGTTTCCATTTCCGGAAACTACAGCGCATATAATCGCTACTGGGGAAATTATAGGGGGGCTGCTTTTGATTTTTGGATTGTTCACCAGAGTAACTGCGTTCTATTTTATTATTCAGATGATCGTTGCGGTGATTAGTACAAAGATTGATTTATATTTTGGGAGAAGTCCGTTGCCAATGCCTCCTGCTCCGCCAAAGGTGGGAATATGGGCCGTCTTACACGAAATACGCTCGGATTATGCACAAATACTGACCTGCCTTTTTTTATTACTTGAGGGTGCAGGAAGGAGGTCGCTTGACTTTATTATCTCTACTTCCGGCAAATTGTATAATATAAGCGGAAAGCTGCCTCAGGTGTCAGAGATCCAGCCTGAATTTTCCCAAAGAGTAAAACAAAAAAGGATACATACACCTCTGTGAGTAACATGACTGGTTTTGATCTGGATACCTGCAATGATACTTTTAGCCCGAACGCCCTCTTATTGTTAGAAGAGGGCGTTATTCGTTGCAGGGAATAGTGTTATTTAGAAATGCGCAGACAATGAGGTGAAACATTTTAGGATTAATCCTTATTTTATTTTAATTTAATAGGATAGACGCAGGCAAATCTATCCGGAATGAAAAAATATTATAATGTAGCGCTTGGATTGTTGTTGATAGCATCCGGTCCGTCATTGGCCCAGGATTCTTCCGTGTTTAACAACTCAACCTACCTGCATGTAGGAAAAAATGTAAAGAAAAGCCTTTACTCCGAAGACCCGGCCGATATTGAATTGAGCCGGATCAAATTCCGGCTAAACTTTAAAAAGGAATGGTACTCAGATACCCTGCAGGCTTTATCCCGGGATGAGAAGGGTTACCTGGTAAAAGTCAGTTTGCCGGAAAATATCAGCAAACAGACGGATATGCTCAGCTGCACCATGTTACTTTATGAAAAAACTGATGATCCCAACAGCGGTCAGGTCCCGAAATTAGACCGCAGCATTCGATATGGCGGCGTTGATATTAATAATATCGTCACCCTGAAAATAGATTCAGATCCTGCAGGTGCAGAAATCTACATCATTCCCAATAGTGAATGGCCTGATATAGAGAAAACAGACTGGAAACATAATATATCGAAGTACTGGCTGTACCGGCCTGATGTGAGCAAGACCTCCACCAAAATATCGATAGACCAAACGGTATATGTGATCATTTTTAAACTTGGGGACCGCTATGATATAAAAATTCATTATACCAAACCAAAGGCCGTTGAGAATCCTCAATCAGTATCCACAGAGTTTAAATAATGAATAAATTAAAAACTGTTTTTGTTACGGCTGCCGGGGTTTTTGCAATCATTCCCGGGTTAACGGTGTTGGTAAGTAATATCGGCGTGCCCCCCAATACTTCCAAATACATATTTTCCGGTACGCTGGAATCGCTTGGTATTTTCACGCTACTGATACTATGGTTAAACAAGGATCATTTTAATAAATATTCAAAACGCGCGATAACCAGGATTGGTGTTCTCAGCATTCTGGCCTTTCTATTAGCACTTGCTACATATATTATCTTGTTTGGATACCAGGTGTTGAATCTTCCTTATCAGGATTCCTTGTTTTTTCCTTTATGGTCTTCAGGAAAACTCCAAAGCGGTCTGGAAACCTATGGCAGTAAATATGAACTGGTGAGTCAATGGGGGCGTGATGAAGTCTTCAGACAAATCCAGAAGTCATCTTCGTTTGCGCTGTTGGCCACCACGATTATTTTTCTCTTTATTTACCAGCTAATTTTCGTCTCTCTTACTTTTTGCTTCGGTGTGCTCGGCATCGTCTCTTCCCGTGAGGATGAAGGCCGGGATTTACAGCATGGTTAATGCGCATGCAGACGGGCCATTGCGGTGGCCGCCATGACTGAATCGTAAAAGAAAAATTTCCATCACGAAGTAATTAGGGCATAATGATTAATATATTGAATATCATATCAATACACTAAGATATCCGTTGGCATATTTCTTGTAAATATTAAATCCCTAATCATTTTAGAGAGTCAAATTTATTTTATCACGCACGAGTACTTAAAGCCACGGGTATGCTAAAACAAATTCTTTCTGTTAGTGATGTTAATAAACTTCAGGTCGGAGATGAATTATTCGATAACCCCGAATTTTCCCTGGCTAAAATCTATACGATTCAAAATGTCTCAAAAACTACAATTTATGCCATTCATGAGAATGGCCATCGGGAGCTCAAGATTTTAAAAACGGACGAAATGCCCTACTCATCGTGGTGGGTAAAGTTGGAATAGGACTCAATAGGTTTCGAACCCTTTTGAAAAATATACTCACTATTTATCAAATATGCCCCATCTACAACAACAAGATCGCCCGGTCGAAGTCCTGAGCGTATTTCCACCTGATCACCATCTTCTCTTCCCAGAGTTACAGATACACTTTTGTAAGTATTATGGCCGGTTTGTATCCAGACGATATTATTCCGTTCATTTTTCAATATGGCATTGGCGGAAATTTTCAGTCCGGTCATTTGCGGGTTTGTCAATTCAACATATGCGATCATTCCCGGCTTTAAGAGATGGTCATTGTTAGGTATTGAAATTCTGAGCAGGTTAATCCGGGTATCCGGGTTGATTTCCGGATAAACCAATTCAATACGGCCGCTTATTTTTTTTCCCAGGTCAGGTAAACGGACA
>JBGPBW010000358.1:0-3706 GCA_041481385.1 Puia sp. | reverse complement strand
GCTTCAAAAGGGCCACTGAACGCCCCCTGGGGTGTAACCATGACCCCGGCCAATTTTCTGGATGATAATGATATGACGGAAGATGATGGTAATATGAAAAATGATGACCATGGTGGGTCAAAAGACAAAATGAACGGCAAGCATGATGATGATCAGCAACCCGTGATACTTGTTGGTAATTTTGGAGACGGCAGGATAAACGTTTACACAATGAACGGACAATTCCAGGGCCAGCTGCAATCTCACAATCATACGATTGTAATTGAAAAACTCTGGGCCCTGTCTTTTGCACCCATCACCACAACAAATACAGATCAATCCAGATTATATTTCACAGCGGGTCCGAATGATGAAAACGACGGATTATTTGGATACCTGATCAAGAACTAGCATCAGGTGGTTTTAGCAAGAGGCCGTCCCCAGACTACAGGGATGGCCTTTTTTGCCTGTTCTATTTGATGGTATACGCGGTTTTGGGCATATAGAAAATTGTCTTCTTGCCGGAACCGGCGATATAATTCATTTTGCCATAATTGCCCACTTTCCCCAGGTAGATAATCCGGTCTCCTTCTTTCATACCACCCGTATTGAAATAGGAACCCAACGGACAATTCGCAATATTTGCTGCCACATCATACCGGTTTGAAGAAAAACAAATCATTTTTTTGGTAGTCTCATTGGGATACTGGTAACCGTAAAACCTGAATTCAGCCTTTGTATCCGAAGGAATAATAAATTCCTTAGTTTTTTTGTCAACTTTTGCAGCCGTTTGCGGCTGAGTTCCCGCTTTCGCAGCAGTTTGCGTCTGAGCTCCCGTTTTTGCGGTAGTTTGAGCGCGGGTACCCATAAAGCCTGTCAGTAGTAAAACCAGGACCAGAGCTTTTTTCATAAATGGCGGATTTTTAAAGGTTTTTATTAAAACTTCATCAACAAAGATGCAAGGCATATGCCAATTTCGACGAATTAAAGCTGTAAACCGGTCTTTTTCTGCCTGCGTTTTCTATTCATAAACCATAAGGCGAGACCGATGATCCCGGTGATCACGATAATGTCTCCGAAAGGGAAACACGATTTCGTCCTGATTATTTCTGCTTTCCCGGTCAGAATGGGTGAAGCCCAATAATATGGAAGCTTTTTCTCTCCAGTGCTCTCTTTGATGAACTTCAATTTGGCCTGCCTCAGCGCCTCATCAGTAGGCAGTCCGTCAGCGATAAACTGATAAAACCATTCCGTGATCCGATAGGTGGATTCATTATCGACCGACCATAAATTGCTGACTGAAGCCGGTATGCCCAGCGCAGCAAATTCTCTGCTGAAACTAAAAACGCCCTCGCCCTTATAATCTTTTCCCAATGCTGTTTCACAGGCAGACAATACGATGAGACGGGCTGCCGGTTTGTCCTTCGAGAATAACTCGGATAAATCCATAGAAGAATCAGAAAAATAAATGAGTGGCTTGCCCGCTGATTCATTATACGAAGCATGCGAATACAACTGAATGATCCGGTAATCGGAGAAATTGGAAAGAAAATTCCGTTTCGTAGCCGAATTGGAGACACAGATAAAAGGTTTTCTGAAGTAGGATTGAATTTTTTTCAGGGAAACATCGCTTCCCATTAAAGGTGCAAGATTCAGGTAATCTGCATAACCCACAGGCGCCATACCCATAAAATCAATTTGTTTTTTATTCGTGCTATTTTGAAAGGGACTCATCAGGTAACGGGCTGAATAGGTATAACTGACGGTGTGGTCTTCAATCAAATAGTGAATGCCGTCTCTTCGATTACTAATTAAAGATTCAAAAGGAAAACAGTTACCGTCCGGGGAAATAATCAGGCGACCTGTTGGTAAATTCCCATTCGCAAAAATCAGTTCAAATAATTTTTCAGATACTTGTTCCAGACGTTTGAACTGACTGGTTAACAACTGTTGCGTGGCTAACAACTCCAGATATTCGCGAGAGAGGCTGTCAAATCCGGCTTTGTCAATTTTTGAGATCCTGGTAACAGATGGTGAAATAAGCAAAGTAAAAACTGTGCTGTCTCCGTTAAAAATTTCCAGCAAGCCGGCGTTGTTTTTTAATAGCGTTTGTTTCAGATCCGAAATTCCTACCAGACCCGCACCGGTATTCCGGGCAAAATACAGCGGATCCTTGTCCCTTATTTGCTGGAGAAGATGATCCTGCTCTTCTTTTTTTTCAATAACTTCTTTTTGAGCAAGGGCATAATTTTCCGATCCAGGATCAGCTGTATCCAGTAAATGCTGAAGCCTGATGATATCATTTTTTAACCTGAACTGATTTTGAACATCACTATCACGCATCAGTTGCCCCTCCCTTAACTGATTATCGAGCAGTACTGCGCGGCCTTTCTCAAAAAAATAATAACCCTGTTCTGCATTGCCAGTCAGCCAGCAGGCAAATATGGCATGTTCATAGAGTCTCCGAATACTGCTGCGCCAAAATAATCTGGATTCTGTTTCAAATTGTTGCGCTTTTATTTTCTCCAGAATCAGATCAGCCATCTTATAGGTGGAGAGTACGTTTGGTAATAGCCCGTCATTCCCTGATTGTCTGTACTGTAACAAATAAGCATCTGCCTTGTCCAACACAAGTGTTACAACATGTTCTGCCATTTCAAACAATGGCTCTTTATTAAGCTTTCTTAGTAATCCATTTTCATCGAGTCCGGGATCGATTTGATCAAACGCGCGTTGGTAATAAAAAAAAGCGGAGTCGAACTGGCTTTTTTCCAGGTAAACATTGGCAATATTGTTAAAAATGCTGATGGATTGATTGCTATCCGCAAATTGCGTGGCCCGGAAAAAGTTAAGAAGTGCTTTATCGTAATCCTTTAGATATTTTTGATAGATATAACCGATGCTCCCTAATGACGCTTCAGACCCTTCACTAAACCCGGATTTCAGATTTAGAGCAAGTCCTGCTTTGTAACAATAGAGAGCGGAATCAATTTTTTCTATACCCAGGTAGTAAGCCGCCCACAAGCTATAGAGATTTCCCGTAAATGCATCAACCATATATCTCTTGTATTCGGCAATCTTGTTTTTCAACTCCCGGGCCACTTCGGGATAATTTTTTAATAAAAGAAGGGCATTGATTTTCCAGGAAAAAATCTGTTTGACAATATTAGCATTTCTGTATCCATATTGATCGGCAAGATGTTCAGCCATGGACGCATATTGAATACAACGGATATAGTCACCAACATTGAACAGGTTCACTATTTTCTGATGGATTGCATCAGCCAGTTCAAAATCCCTCAGTTTTGAGCCCAGCCCGATTTCAATGCTGCTGTCGATAGCCTCGTTTCTTTCACTGATTTGTCCCAGACCTTCATAGTAGTAAATCAGGTTTCGGTAGCATTTGAATTTTTGAGCAGAATTGGCGAGTCTTGTTGTCTGAAGCTTATTCAGCAGTCCGATGGCTCTTGTAGTATATTCTATTGCCTTCTGAAAATCCTGCTTTTTATAATACATTACGCCAATGCGCAGGTAGAGATAGGAATCCGTTGTATCGATTCCCGCAGCACATCCCGACAAGTTTCTGTCATGTTTTAATAATTCCTGCAATTGGATCTCCGCAGGAATATTTTTTTGTTTCAGGTATTCAATTCTTCGCCAAAGAGTATCCCTTAGCGGGCACTGGCCCCTCGAAAAAAAGCCAGCACCTGACAGGTATAGCAGGATC
>JBGPBW010000357.1:0-3732 GCA_041481385.1 Puia sp. | reverse complement strand
GCCTCCACATGTCCGATGATCTGCGCATCGATATGAAAGGCTTTCACCTGGTCGATGATGGCTGGGGCTGCCGAAGCATCGGTATAAATTTCCAGCCGCTGCCCCATATTGAAAACCTGGTACATCTCACGGTCATCTGCACCCGAAGATTTGCGGATCAGGTCGAAGATTGCGGGTGGTTTGAATAAATGGTCCTTGACGATCCGCATCGGGCCGGGCAGGTATTTCAGGCATTTGGTCTGACCACCGCCACTGCTGTGGATCATCCCGTGTATATGGTCAAAATGATTTTCCAGCAGAACCTTCACCACAGGCGCATAGGTTCTGGTAGGACTCAGTAAAAGTTTACCAACGGGGAACTCTTCGCCGGTTTCTGTTTTTACGGGATCCGAAATTTTATACGGGCCGGTATAAATCACATCCTTATCCAGCATGGGTTCCACGGTTTCCGGGTAATAGTGACCATAAGAAGATTCCAGCACGTCGTGCCGGGCGCTTGTGAGACCGTTGCTGCCGATGCCGCTGTTATATACTTTTTCGTAAATGGATTTTCCGCTGCTGGATAAACCGACAATCACATCACCGACGCCTATTTTTTCATTGGTGATGATGGCCGATTTTGGCCAGCGCGCCGTCATCGTGCCGTTGACGGCAATCGTTCGCACCAGGTCGCCGACATCAGCCGTTTCACCACCCATAAATGTGATCGAAATACCATAGGTTTTCAGTTCGTCAAAAAACTCCTGCGTGCCTTCAATCACAGCCTGCAATACTTCTCCCGGAATCCTTGTTTTGTTGCGGTCGATGGTGGAACTGAATAATAAATGATTATAAATACCCACGCAGAGCAGGTCGTCCAGGTTCATGGCGACCGCATCGCGGGCGATATCCTTCCAAACGGAAAGATCTCCGGTTTCTTTCCAATATAGATAAGCCAGTATACTCTTGGTGCCTGCTCCGTCTGCATGCATCAGGTTTATCCATTCCGGATCCCTGCCGAGCAGATCTTCATACACTTTGCAGAAAGCAAAAGGATAAAGCCCCTTGTCCAGGCGGGCTGTTGCCTGATGCACTTCTTCTTTCTGGGCCGATACACCGCGTCTGGAGTAAAGAGACATAGAAAACCCGGGTTTTATTCTGGCGCAAAGCTAATCGAATCGATACAGCCGCTATACGAAATGCATAAATTTTAATTCATACGCTGCGTTTTTATAAATTCGCAGCAGATTTTATCTATGCTGGTTTACAGGAACACCGATCTCTTACCCCCTTTTCGCAATGCCGTACTCACGATCGGGACCTTCGACGGCGTGCATACAGGCCACCAACAGGTCATTAACCAGATGAAAAAAAGGGCGCTGGAAGTGAATGGCGAAACCGTCATCATCACCTTCGATCCCCATCCGCGAACGGTGGTAAGGGCTTCAGAAGGCATACGCCTGATCAATACCCTCGACGAAAAAATCGAGTTGCTCTCCGGCAAAGGCATCGACTGCCTGGTGGTCATACCCTTCACTGAAAAATTTGCGCAGTTATCTGCCGAAGATTATATCGGCCAGTTCCTCATCCGTTATTTCCAGCCCCATACCCTGATCATCGGTTATGATCACCGGTTCGGCAAGGGCCGTTCGGGAAATTATGAATTGTTGGAGCAGCAGTCTGTTATTTATAATTTTCATCTGATGGAAATTCCGGTTCACCTGCTTAATTCCATCTCTGTCAGTTCTACACGTATCCGGGAAGCCATTGGTGCGGGGGATATGGAAACAGCCCGGCAACTCCTGGGATATGTGTATTTCTTCAGCGGACTTGTAGTGGAAGGCAACCATCTCGGGCGCAGCATCGGATACCCGACGGCCAACCTCGCGATCGCGGATGAATCCAAACTGATTCCCGGCGACGGCGTTTATGCTGTGGACATATCGGTTTCGGATGAACCGGATACCATCCATCACGGCATGATGAATATTGGTTACCGCCCGACGGTGGGCGGCTCAAAGAAAATTATTGAAGTCAATATTTTCAACTTCGACCGGGACATTTATGGTAAAACAGTTAAGGTGTCTGTGAAGAAATTCCTGCGTTCAGAAAAAAAGTTTAGTGGACTCGAAGAGTTAAAAGCGCAACTCGCGTTAGATAAGTTTGATGCAACTGTGGAGGATTGAAAACAAGTGTGAAAGTATGGAAGTATGGAAGTATGGAAGTGAGACCAGATCAAATAATTTTCACATTTCCATACTTTCACACTTCCACACTCTCAAATGAGTTTAATGACAATCTCCTTCATCAAATCGGCATCTTCCACATTCACACTCCCAATCCCCACACTCTTTAAATTATAATGATGGAGTAGCAACAGCGCATTTTCCGTTCCGGCGAATCCGTAATTCTTGGCAGCGATGAGATAGTCTTTCACAAAAAAGGGAGAAACGCCAAGCGCAGCGGCCGTTGTTTTTTCATCGGGACCTGGTATGCCGAATATCATATAGACCTTGCTGAAAAAACCATACAGCGCCGGCAGGACCAGCTGAATGGGCGCAGCCTTGGGATTGCTTTCAAAGTATTGTATGATGCGGAATGCTTTCTCAGCATCCTTCCGGGCTAAGGCAGACTGCAATTCAAACGCATTGTATTCCTTACTGATGCCGACGAAATTTTCGATATCATCTTCATGAATCGTTTTGCGGCTACCCAGGTTGATCTGGATTTTTTCGATCTCACTTTTTATCCGCGTCAAATCGTTGCCGATATGATCAATGAGCAGGTAAAGCGCTTTTTGCTGAATCGTCAGTCCCCGGGATTCCAGCATTTCAGTCACCCATTCAGGCAACTGGTTATCATACATTTTTTTTGTCGATAGCAATACGCCCTTATCTTTTAGTAGTTTGGCGAGTTTGCTTCGGCCGTCAACTTTCTTGTCTTTATAAGAGACCACGAATATGGTGGAGCCGAGCGGCTGCTGTATATAAGGTTCCAGTTTGGCAAGATCCCGCATCTGCTGCGCCTCCTTTAATAAGACCACCTGCCGTTCCGCAAACATGGGATAACGCCGGCAGGCATTCACCACGGCGGCCCAGTCGGCATCCTTACCATAAAAAACAGACAGGTTGAAAGCTTTTTCCTCCTCAGGCAAAATCTGGTGCTCGGCAAAATCCATCACTTCATTAATAAAGTATTCTTCCTCACCTTCCAGCCAGTAAACCGGTTTATAAATCTTCCTTTTCCAGTCGCGGATAATCTGCTCGGCCGACAAATTTTATGTTTTGCCTGCAAGATATTTTTTTAATTATTAATTATTAATTGTTAATGATTAGCGGGCCTGGACGGTTGATAACAAAGCAATCGTTAATCATTAATCATTGATAATTAATCATTTAGGAGCTAATTTTGATATCAACAGACGTGCTTATACGCAAAATTGGCACGGTTTTAGACCAACTGAGGGCGGAAACCTACCTAAACACCGTTTCCCGTTGGAAAAACAAATTTTTTAAATAAAAAAGTACAAACCATGAGCACAACCAATTATCCATCTGCGTCTCCGCAAAGTCAGCCTCCGAAAAAAGATTTTAAAAATCTCGTGATCGGATTACTGGCTGCAGGATTCCTTGGAACCTGGGGTTATTTACTGTGGAATAATAACAAACAGGAACAAGTACAGCAAAGCCAGCAAACACAGATCGCTAAAGTAACTGACGAAAAAGGAGCATTACAGAAGAATTTTGATGATGC
>JBGPBW010000356.1:0-3755 GCA_041481385.1 Puia sp. | reverse complement strand
TTTCCTTTTCCGGTCCCCTGATTTCTATAGTTGCGGTCACCCTTTCCATTATAATGACGGGCGTATTTTATGTATACCGGTTCCTGGGGAGTTATTCAATCCTGCACAAAGAAATAAAAATCAGTGGTTTACACTTTTTTCTTTACCTTTGCGCATTCGAAATAGCTCCTCTGTTATTGATTTACAAAGTGTTAGTTACTTATTTGGAAAAGGCTTATTAATTTTGCAAACGCGATTTTCTAATAATTTATACATTGATTAAAAATAGGGATAAAAAGGATATTGCCGAGATGTCTGAGATTGCTGTAAAAAAGATTTTAATCACCCAACCCCGGCCGGAATCTGACAAGTCTCCATATTTTGAACTGGCCCGGCGACATAAAGTGGAGATGGCATTTCTCCCGTTTATCAGGCTGGAAGGAATTCCTTCAAAGGACTTCCGTCGTCAGAAAGTGGAGATCGGTATGTACTCCGCCGTGATATTTACCAGCCGCCATGCGATCGACCATTTCTTCCGTACTGCTGAAGAAATGAAAATCAGTATTTCACAGGATACTAAGTATTTCTGTATTACAGAAGCTGTTGCACTTTATCTGCAAAAGTTTATTCTGTACCGGAAACGCAAAGTGTTTTATGGAGCTGACGGCACCAACAAAAGCATGCTGGACGTAATCAACAAGCACAAGGAAAACGAAAAGTTTCTGTATCCGACTTCTGAATACCAGCAGGACAACGAAATCGTAAACTGGCTAAAGAGCAATCACTGCGAGTTCGCCACACCCTTTATGTACCGGACCATCAGTAATGATATCCGCGAAACCTTCAATCCCGGTGATTTTGATATCATATGTTTTTTTACACCGAGTGGTGTGAAGAGCCTGTTCGATAATTTCCCTCATTTCAAACAAAACGGAACCCTGATCGGAGCTTTCGGCACCAATACCAGCAAAGCAGCGGAAGATGCAGGGCTCGTATTGGAGATCAAGGCACCGGAGCCGGCTGCACCGAGCATGGTGTCGGCACTGGAGAAATACCTGGCAGCCAAAAAAAGAATTTGAAAATTTGGTCCCGCCTGCGGCGGGATGGAAATTTGAAAATTGGTATTAAATGCAATTTTCAGAAAGTAGAAAGAACCATTTCCTAATACATGCGTTATGGAAGGCCCAGGAACCCCCTGGGCCTTCTTATTTCAAGTCGTCAGAGCCCGATGCCGCAGATCCCGGCAGCAGGCGCCGATAGTCGGATATACCGGCAAATCCGGATTAATAGGGGGTGGATTCCCGATTCATTGCAGATTTGTTGGTACTTCGTTGGTATATTGTTGGTGCTTTGTTGGGATCATAGCGAAGCCGTCCTCAAGGAAATACGGTTCGACTTCGAATTCATACAGATTTTGCACAGAAGCGTCAGGATAACGGTTAGTTCTATATTCAAATCCAGTCTTCTCATACCCGCATTTTCACCATTCCATATTTAATACATTGACTAAGAACCGATTAGCCAACGAAACCAGCCCTTATCTGCTACAGCATGCACATAATCCGGTTGACTGGTATGCCTGGGGCGATGAGGCGATTCAGAAAGCCAGGCAGGAGGACAAGCCCATACTGGTGAGTATCGGGTATTCGGCCTGTCACTGGTGTCATGTGATGGAGCGGGAGAGTTTTGAGGATCCTGACACAGCTGCCCTTATGAACCGGGAATTCGTCAACATCAAGATCGACCGGGAAGAAAGGCCGGACCTGGATCAGATCTATATGGATGCGGTTCAGGCGATTGCTGGCAATGGAGGATGGCCCCTCAATGTATTTCTGACTCCTGAATGCAAACCTTTTTTTGGTGGCACTTATTATCCGCCGATAGATCTTCACAACCGGCCTTCCTGGAAATCGGTATTGGAAAGTATAACCCGGGCGTTCCGCGAAAAACGAAAGGAAATTAATGAACAGGCTGAACACCTGACCAATCACATTTCCGGAAGCGGATTTGCCATTAAAATCGCCGATGGGTCCGGATCTTTTACCCGGGCTGACCTGCAATCTGCCTATGAGCAACTTATGAAAACAGCCGACCGCCAGGAAGGTGGTTTTGGTGCCGCACCTAAATTTCCCCAGACCTTTTCCATCCGTTTTCTGTTTCAATACCATTTCTATTCGGGTGATGCCGAGGCCCTGAAACAGGCCTGTCTTTCGCTGGATAAGATGATTTATGGAGGCATTTATGATCAGCTCGGAGGAGGTTTTGCCCGGTATTCTACAGATGCGATATGGCTTGCCCCGCATTTTGAAAAGATGTTATACGACAATGCCTTGTTGATCAGTGCTTTGAGTGATGCTTACGCCGCAACTCACTTACCCCGCTATGCAAAAGCCATACGGGAAACCATTGAATTTGTGGAAAGGGAATTGCTGTCGCCCGAAGGCGGTTTTTATTCAGCACTGGACGCAGACAGCGAAGGTGAAGAGGGGAAATTTTATATATGGCAGAAAAATGAAATATCGGCAATTCTAGGGGATGACGCTGAAGCGTTTTGCAGAAGATATGATGTGACGGCCAGAGGAAACTGGGAAGGGAAAAATATCCTGCGGATCATTGATCCGGAACAGGTTATTCCTGAAGAAAAAGAACGGGAATGGAAGAAAAAACTGATGCTGGCGCGGAACCGGCGAATCAGACCCTTGTTGGACGACAAAATACTTAGCGGATGGAATGCTTTGATGATCAGTTCTTTATGCAGGGCCTATGCCTCTCTGGGTGAGGAATCCTACCGCGTTATGGCCATTGAGGGCATGCGTTTCCTGGAAGAGAAAATGCGGGGGGAGGGTATTTTTCACTTTTATCACAGCTTTAAGGAAAGTAAGGAAAGTAAGGAAAGTATGGAGGTATGGAAGTCTGGAAGTGTGGGAAGAGCAACGATTCCGGCATTTCTGGACGACTACGCCTATATTATAGATGCATATATTCAGCTACAGGAAGTAACCGGGGATTCAACTTATCTGCTGCGCGCCAGGGAACTTGCGGAACAGGTTATTGTCAATTTCAGCGAGGAGGATTCGGGGTACTTTTATTATACCCGTCGGGACCAGGATGATGTGATCGTGAGAAAAAGGGAAGTACTGGACAGCGCCGTACCCTCAGGGAATTCAGTTATGGCTGCAAATTTGTTATACCTGGGGACGGTATTTGATTTACAGGACTGGAAACTACGGGCGGTGCGCAATACGGCGGCACTAAAAGAGATGATCATCGGGTATCCTGGATCTTTTGGGATTTGGGCAACTTTGTTAAATGCCTGCACGTATCAACAATATGAGATCGTGCTGGCGGGTTCCCCTTCTGAAGAAAAACTACAGGAGTTTTTGGCTGAAGTTATCCCCAATCGCGTGTTTCAACGTAGTTCCGTTTCCCAATTTAACTTTCCGCTTTTGAGAAATAAACCCATTCTGGGACCAGCCCAGTTTTTTCTGTGCCGGGATTATACCTGTCAACAGCCTGTAAGAGAAGTCGCTGAGTTGGTCAGCCTGCTAAAAAACTCTTAAAAAACCGACAGAACCGGGTTGAAATGACAATAAGACGGATCTTTCCGCCGTTATTAAAACTATTGGCAAAACTTTGACTTCTAAAAAATAAATTTTATACTTGCGATGGAAAGTATTCTTAGGAGATATTCCCAAAAGATTATTTTTGTCCAATACCCTTTAATAAAAATGAAAATGAAAAACCTTTCCTTTCTGATTACCGTTGCCGCGGCCATC
>JBGPBW010000355.1:0-3778 GCA_041481385.1 Puia sp. | reverse complement strand
CTGGGCAGCCTGGGAGAAGATTTTATTATAGCGATCGGGCTGGTAGCTGTCACCCTTCTTCCTCTCGGATTTCGGTCTGCCATGATCGTTATGATCTCCATACCCCTGTCCCTGTCTATTGGATTGGTGTTGCTGAATCTTTTCGGATTTAACCTGAACCAGCTCAGCATTGTCGGACTGGTTGTGGCTTTGGGATTACTGGTAGACGACAGCATTGTCGTAGTCGAAAACATAGAACGATGGATGCTCGAAGGCCATACCCGCATGGAGGCAACGCTGAAAGCCACCGGACAGATCGGTAAGGCTGTCGCGGGTTGTACCGCCATGCTGATCATTTCATTTATGCCCCTGGTCTTTATGCCGGAAGGCGCCGGTGATTTTATCCGCGGCCTGCCCATGGCTGTTATCCTTTCCGTATTCGCCTCTATGCTGGTTTCACTCACCATCATCCCCTTCCTGTCCAGCCGCCTGCTGAGAAATCATATGTCTCCGGACGGAAATATTTTTATGCGCGGCATGAAAAAAATCATTCACGGAAGTTATGCCCGCCTGTTGAACAAGTCTCTTAACCGGCCCTTCCTTACCATCAGCATAGCAGCAGCACTTTTTGTTCTTTCAATCTATGTCTTTAACAACATCGGATTTAGTCTGTTCCCTTCTTCCGAAAAACCACAATTCCTGATCAATATCACGACGCCTCCGCAGTCGAATATTTTATACACCGACAACATCACGGAGCGCATTGAAGAGGAATTAAAAAAAGAACCGGCCATCACCTATTTCGCCAGCAATGTGGGAAAGGGAAATCCCAGGATTTATTATAATGAGATCCCCGAAAACGAAAAGACGGAGTTTGCACAGATTTTTGTTCAGCTGGATAATCGCACCCCGCCGGACAAGAAACTGGCGCTGATCGAATCGCTGCGCAAAAAATGGACACCCTACCCGGACGCTAAAATTGAAGTGAAAAATTTTGAACAGGGACCGCCGGTGATCGCGCCCATAGAAGTTCGTGTGTTCGGAGATAACCTGGACACACTGCGCAGTCTCGCAGCAAAGGTTGAAAACCAACTCCGGAATACCGACGGTACCATTTATATTGACAACCCGGTCGACCTGCTCAAATCAGATATCAAGGTGGATATCAACAAAGAAAAAGCACAGTTGCTCGGTATACAAACCGTGAACATTGACAGGACCGTAAGGCTTGCTGTAGCCGGACTGAATATGGGCAAATACACCGACGAAAATGATAAGGATTATTCGATATTGGTTACCCGCACCAAGGAAGAAATACCCACGCTCGATGTGTTCAGTAATCTCTATGTAAACAATAACCAGGGAGTGGCGGTGCCGGTTGGCCAGATCTCTGCTTTGAAATTGCAGACTTCTCCCCAGGTGATCAATCACCAGGAAAAAAAACGGGTCGTATCCATCAAAGCCAGTGTGAAGAAAGGTTTTTTGGTTGACCGTGTGATTCAACACGTCACGGACAAAATGGATAAAATGGTTTTGCCGGCAGGATATACTTATGAAATGGGTGGAGAAGTGGAATCCCGAAAAGACTCATTCG
Source organism: Puia sp. (assembly GCA_041481385.1). GTDB lineage: Bacteria > Bacteroidota > Bacteroidia > Chitinophagales > Chitinophagaceae > Puia. The sequence goes on along the minus strand of JBGPBW010000355.1, from coordinate 2,205 downwards.
GAGGATTCACCAGTGTCATTATCGTTACCGTGTTTCTTTTTATCGCAGCCCTCGTATTGTTGTTCGGCACATTTAAAAGCACACTGATCGTGTTGTCTGTTATTCCACTCGGTGTGGTCGGCGCTGCGATGGCATTGTGGATCACTGGTTATTCCCTTTCCTTCGTATCCATCATCGGATTGATCGCTCTCGCAGGCATCGAAGTGAAGAATACCATATTGCTGGTCGATTTTACCAATCAGTTGCGCAGCAAGGGAATGGATCTGGAATCTGCAATCCGCGAGGCGGGGGAAGTTCGTTTTCTTCCCATCGTGCTGACCTCTCTTACGGCCATAGGCGGACTGATGCCTATCGCTCTTTCCACCAATCCCTTGATTTCGCCGCTGGCGATCGTGCTCATCGGTGGATTAATCAGTTCAACCCTTTTATCCCGTATCGTGACACCGGTTGTATATAAACTCATCCCGCCTTCGGTGGGATGAGTTTCCCGGATCATAAATCCCTCAGAAATGATTTAAATCATCAATTCCACCAACCAACGTCATAAAAGCTACGCTCTTTGCGCGTTTATCTTTATGCCAGATATTCAAGGTTTAATACCCAATAAGGAAAAAGGTGAAAAGGTTTATTGCCATATTCTTCTTTATCATTTACGCGGCGACTGCTTTTGGTGTCGTAGTTAAATTCCATTTTTGCGATCGGGCGCTTACCCAAATTTCATTATCCCGCTTAAGCGACAAATGTGACTGCAACAGGCATTCATTGATGTCAATGGATTGTTGTAAGGATAAAAGCATTTGCTTAAATGTAAACAGCAGGATAATAACACAACAGTCTTTCACCCTGGCACCTGTTTTTCACCAGTCAGATTTAATTCCCTTCTCTAATCCCAATCATATCATCCTGATTTCAAGTACTGATTTACCTACACTTTTTTACAAACGCCCTCCGCAAATTCTATCAAAAAGAATTTACCTCTTTGACCGCGTTTTCAGGATTTAGATCCTTTCTTCGGATTCACTTCAATCTCAGATGCATTTTTCTAAACTGTTATTTAAGGAAAATTTGCTTTGGTCTTTCAAACTTTAATTAACAACATTAGTTCTAAAACATAAAATTTAAGATCATGAAAAAGTATTTAATATCAGCTGCCATCTTATTCACCTCTTTTGCCTTCGCATTGAATGCGATTGCACAAAAGGACAGCAGCGGTATTTATAAAACAGCGGCAGATTTCAGTGCAAAAAAACTATCACTGGCGATTAATTGCAAAACTGAAAACCACAAAATAAAAATAAATGACATTTTCAGCCAGGATCATATTAGCGTAATACATGATGGAAAATCATACGACTTTAAAAAATCTGATATCTACGGTTACAAATTGTGTAATGGTGAAACTTTTAGATTCTCAGGCAACAAGGACTACCAGGTGATGAATCCGAATGAAGTGGTCCTGTTATACAAAATGGAAGTCATGCAGACAAAGGCACAGGCGCCCAAAGTATATACTTACTATTTCAGCAAGGATGCCGCATCCCCGCTTCAGGACCTTACAAAGGCCAACCTTAAAGCTGCATATCCAACCAATCACGCATTTCATGATGGACTGGATGCAAATTTCAAAAGTGACAGCGAGTTAACAGCCTATGACAGTTTCCACAAAATGTATAAAATAAATCATATACTAATGATGACAACAAAATGATCTCCGGCAAAAGGAAATAATATCTTTGAAGCGGGTTTCTCATTGCGAACGGGTGCAGGGCTGTCAATATGAATGATTCGCATTTAATACTTAAACGGATAAAACAATGGAACATTCAACAATGAACCACGGACCCATGCAGCATGGAGAAAATCCAAAAATGAGGATGGCAGGCCATGACCATCATAAAATGATGATTGCTGATTTCAGGAAACGATTTTATGTTGTTCTGGCCTTAACCATCCCCATCATGGCGCTTTCCACCATGATTCAGCATTTTGTCGGGATCCACTGGCAGTTTGCAGGTTCCGATTACATTTTGTTGGGTTTATCATCAGTCGTTTACTTCTATGGCGGCTGGCCCTTTTTAAAAGGACTGGCAGATGAAGTGAGAACAAAGAATCCGGGTATGATGTTCCTGATCGGATTTGCCATCACCATAGCTTATGCCTATAGCGTGGCCGTTGTCTTTGGATTGAAGGGCATGGATTTTTTCT
>JBGPBW010000354.1:0-3788 GCA_041481385.1 Puia sp. | reverse complement strand
GGATAATCCTGCGGCATCGCAGTTTTGTCTAATAATAAAAATGGATGTAGTTATGGCAAACTTCTGGATTGTTTTTGCTTTCCTGATTGTACTTATTGCCTGGTTGGACAGGAAGTACTGCATGCTTCGGGATTTAACGACTGCAAAGACTCGTCAGTCTTACAGTTGGTCAAGAGTGCAGCTGGCCTGGTGGACGGTAATTATTCTTTCTTCCTTCATCACCATATTTTTCAGCAAAGGTGTCGCGCCGACCCTGCATATGTCGACAGTGATTCTGCTTGGCATCAGTTCAGCGACAACTGTAACAGCGATGGCAATTGATTTGACTGACCAACAACACCAGGAGATCTATCGGCATCAGAATGATTTTGGTAAAAATTTCTTTCTGGATATATTATCAGATCAATCCGGAGTGAGCATGAATCGTCTTCAGACCATAGCTTTCAATGCGGTTTTTGGCATCTGGTTTATCAGTGTTGTGCTGAACAATATGCATGTTGACTGTTCAGCTTACATAAATCTGACGGACAAAATTGTGCCGGCAGCGTGCCAGGCTAACCCGATAGACTATGTGATGCCGGATATTTCGAACAATAACCTGATACTGCTTGGCTTGAGTTCTGCAACCTATGCTGCACTGAAAACAGCTGAAAATAAATCCGCAGTCTTACCAAAAGGCAATACGAAACCTGTAGAGTCTCTGGCAGTCACGGGTAGTAGTGTCGGATAACAATATTGAATTGCTTATGCTTATTTTAAATCAGGAACTCAAAGAAAGTTATTTATCCATTTTTGACGCGTGTCGCATAAATGCCGACAGCCTGAAACAGGCTAATGGAATTGTTCAGAAGATTTCGGCCAACCGGCCAAGGTATGAAACTGTGTCTGTGATTCTGACCATTCCCTGGTACGTGATTGCAGTCATACACAACCTGGAAGCTGATCTTAATTTTAATTGTCACCTGCACAACGGAGATCCGCTGACCAGCAGAACGGTTCATGTTCCTTCGGGAAGACCCGTTTCAGGCAATCCTCCGTTTAGCTGGGAAGCAAGTGCCATTGATGCAATGCAACTGGAGGGTTTGGATCATTGGGCTGACTGGTCCATATCTGGTATCAGTTATAAGCTGGAGCGGTATAATGGAATTGGTTACCGGGCACACAGCACGAATTCTCCTTATCTGTGGGGAGGCTCCAACATGTACATATCCGGCAAATACATTAAGGACAATGTATACTCTCCGGACGCGGTATCCAAACAGATCGGAGGAATGGTTTTGATCAAATATATGATTAGTGAGAAAATAATAGACCCCATAAGCGAGCACAGTCCCGCAGTTATCATGAACTGAAAGAAGCAAACTGTTAGTAGGAGGTGAAACATTCTTTCGCCTGCAGTCCGGTTCAGGAATGAAACCTCAAAGGAGTAAGCTGAAAATCCTGCAAAGAGTAAGCATCATGTACAAACTCGTCACTATGCCAGATGTATTTAAAATTCTCAAAGACCTGGAGCTAAAAGCAGTGGGTCTTGATCCGCAAACGAACAAAATGCAGGAAGGTTATTTTGTATCTTTCCGTCCAATTGGTCTGCCCATCCACAAAGAAGACTTTGCAAATCCATACACTCCTTTGGGTGGGAACATGAATTTGAACAGGCCGACGGCATCACCAATAGCTGCGGCTGGCGTTGATCCGGCTACCGTCCAGGCTTTATCCGCAAGTAAAACTTTAGATGATAATAAGATCGCTGTTTCGAATATTGCGAAATCGATGCAGAGTTATCTGAATACTTTTTTATTACTTGACGATAAGCTGGTGATGAATAACGATTATTCCATAATTCCCGGTTCCAGTAAAATCAATGATTCCTGGTTTTCTATCATCAATGGGGCCAATGGCATTCCTTCAAATCTTGAGCTGAATGCTGATATAAAAGCAGCCTATGACAAAGCCACAGCATTACTGATGGATAAGGATGGCAATCCCACAGCTCATTATGATTCATACATGAAATATGAGGATGATTACAAATCAAAAGTGAAGTCAAAGAACAAAGCCTATGCCAGTGCATTCACCGATCCGGCCAAATTGCAAATGTGGCCGATTGAAGGTAAAACCTACCAGGATGATGTGGATGAAGCCTGGGACAGATGGACATCCTTTGGTTTTAAGGAAGAGGTTGAAAATGCAATCGCCACACTGGCCGCTCAGGGAACAGATCCCGCGATTCTATTGATAGCCAGGGCTAAGAAAAGATATCAAAACAGTTTGCTGGAGTTTGAAGGCATCGGTGAAATACCCTATACCGTCCTTCTTCCAAATACCTGGTATGATAAGGACGATGACGACGGATGGAATGAATATACCTCAAATGATTTTCATACAGAGACGCATTACCAGGCATCCGGAACCTCCTATGGAGGCGGTGGGGGGGTAAGTGTGGGGCTATGGTCCTGTGGTGGAGGTTTTGAACACTCTGAACAAAAACAGGCGCAACAATCCAGTTCAAGCGATTTAAGTATTTCATTCAATTATTGCATTGTGGACATTAAACGGGAATGGCTTGATACTTCGCTGCTTAACCTGAAAAACTGGTTTCTCGTCGGTGACTATAAGAAAAATACAATTTCAAACGGCACCATGGGTCAGCACAAACCCGACAGCAATGAAAACACCTTCCTTCCATCCATTCCTGTGAGCATGATACTTGTAAAAGATGTGAAGTTAAAATGGTCAACCTGGAAAGAAGATTTCGCTGCTGCCCAATCAGCCACCGGAGGAAGTGTTTCCGTAGGTTTTGGTCCATTCACTGCCAGTGCCCACTATAACCATAACAAAGAAAGCAGGGATTTTTCTTCTGATACTGACGGAGAAGAATTATCTATTCCGGGTATCCAGCTCCTGGGTTATGTATCCGTCATAAATCCGCCATGCCCCGCGCATGATTCATCTGAATTTATGGTTAAGGGGCAGAATCCGCCGGCTGCAACGACCACCATTAAAACCACAACGGGCACAGCTGTGCCTGCTACGTCTTAGTCAATTAAAGGCGGCGGTAACAGTCAGTGCGTGGCCGCCCGCCTTTTCTAAAACTTTATGGTATGAATGAAAATAAATTTTTGAAAGATTTTTTTACTAAAAAATACGCCGACAGCATTGGTGATACAAATTTTTATATCGCATTTGAAGATTGTGGATTTCACATTTCTAAAGAATCATTTAACGATGACATTTCTAAACAATATTCAATGAATGTAGAGATTGAACAACTCTCACATGATTGCGATTATGCGCTGCCCATAAATGATACGATATTGGGACATTCATCCACCATCAGCGGAAGTATTGAATTGCTGAGGGACACTATAAAATTTAACGACAAACTTAGTTCAGACGGTCTGGAGGCATTGCTTGCCGTTTTTGGAAATGCCAAAGCCAAACTTTCGGGCTTGCTGGTATCTTCGGCTTCAACTGTCGATGGCAGGAGTAGTTATTACAGATGTAATTTAAATCCGGACAGTTTTTTGGATGACACGGATACTTCCATTTGGACGCCATATACCGAAAACTGGAGTTTTCCTTCAACTCCGCAACCCACTGACAACCCTGATTCTACCTGGAAAATCCGGCCTGATCTTTTACTCAATCTTAACTTATTGAGCAAATCAGAAGAACCACCACCGGTACAGCCTCAGCCAAATACAAAGCCGCACAAGGGCGGGTGGCTTTCCAATGTTGTTAATACAACTGCCACAGTTGTTGGCATAACTGCAATTGAAGATGTTGCG
>JBGPBW010000353.1:0-3796 GCA_041481385.1 Puia sp. | reverse complement strand
ATAATTTTCTTTATGAAACGGAACTTAAAAAGATATTGTTTATAGTTAAGTTTGTTTTTCCTAAATAATCTAGCTTCTTTACTAAAAATTAAAATGATTTGAAACAGTACCCAGTAAAAATACCTGGTTTTTACATGATGGAATTTGTGATATAAAATGTTCCTATTCTCGATCTTCAGATTATTATAATTATGAGGAAGTTCCGCAGTAACGGTAACATCATACTTTTTTCCGAGTAAATCGTACAATTGTAACAGAGTAGGAGAATAAGCGATATGCTCTCCATGAAATAAAATCAATATTTTTTCCTTTTCAATAGGCATTCATCATCATTTTTGCCAGTTCATAAAAATCTGTTTGTGGCGTCCAGCCTATTCCTTTTATTTTTTGAGGATTGCTAACCAGGATATTGTATTCTGGAGTATAGTTATTTTGCAACTCAACATGTTGTTGCCATTTTAAGTTTTTTAATGAAAAGCATTGTATTACCCAATCTTTTATGGCATAAGGCTTCCCACTGCCAATTACTGCCTCTGTTATCATGTCCTGATTTATTAATTTCCATATTGCGTTAACTACATCGCCAGCATAGTTAAATTCTTTTTGAGTCTCTATATTTCCTAAGATCAGCTTTTCTTTGCTTCCAGAAGCTATTCTTTGAGCCGTACGAGCAATTCTTTGATTAACATGTTGTTCACTCCTTAATGGACTATCATGATTAAAAAAATAACCCACAAAAGTTTTTAGCCCGAATGCATAGGCATAATATCTGGCTGCAAATACAGATTGAATCCGGGCTATTGCGTAGGGACTTTTTGCTTCAAAGTCTGCGAATTCATCAATAGGGTGCCCATCGTTTTTAAATTGCATAGCGCTCCCCGAAATAAATACCCTGGTTTTTGGCGAAAACAGTTTTACACTTTCTAAAATATTGATTGTACCGGTAGCAATGGTTTCATGATTTTCAAAAAGGAATTCATGTTTTGTGCTTGAGTGTGCAGCAAGGTGAAAAATATAGTCTGGTTGAAAATCAATGACCAGTTTTTGAACAAAATTGTAATCACTTACCGTTCCACAAATAGCGGCATTTCTTCTTGACACATTAATTGTGTTAATTCCCAATTTGCCAAACAGCTGATTAAGATAATAACCATCCTGTCCATTCGAACCAAAAATAACAGCTGTCTGATTAGTGACCATTTTAAAAATTAAACAAATCTTTACGGCAGAAAATGGTGTTTATATGAGTATCTGCATATTCAAAATATCCCTTATCATGCATGTACCCGGCTATTGCAGTTATTTTTTTTTCCGTATTATCCAAATATCCAAATGTGATAGTCTCCACGCAAATTACTTCAGGCCTGAATTTTTCATAATCAATAGACTGTAGAATTTCAAAATCCAAACCCTCCACATCGAGCGAAATGAAGTTAGGATAAGGCGTGAAATACTTCGACATTATTGTGTTAATGCTCATTAACGGCATTAACAATGTTTGATACATAATTCCTGTATCCCTTTTTCTGTTTTCGGCCTCTTCCTTTGAAAACGTACTCCAGCCATTTGTAAGACCCGGAAAAAGGTAGAACTCTGCATTCTCCTGATCTCTGGTACCAATACCGATATTAAGAATTGTATCTTTTGGACGTTGTTGCTTAATGATTCTTACCATTTCAATATCCGGCTCAATACAAACACCCTTACATCCTTTTTTATAAAAATTGTAGGTATTATTGCATATTCTGGGTTGATTGGTGCCAATTTCAAGATAGCTGGGTCGAGATATTTTTAAGCTATTGAATAAGTAATCAACAATTATATCTTCACCAGTTTGTGAATATGACGCTTTTGCTTTCAGTAAAATCACATCCAGGCCTTTCCCACATTTTTTAAAAAATCTGTTCAGGTTCATCTAATTATTACGTTGTTGATACAATTCCTTGCTTTTTGAATATTTCGATAGTAGGTATCGGAAAAATAAAGCCGGTACCTTTCGATAAAGCCTCCTGCTCTCTTTCTATAAACTCTTTTTTAAAATGCCAGGGCAATACTAAATAGTAATCCGGATTCATTGCCCTACTCTCGGCCTCGCTGATAATCGGAATATTTGTCCCCAATGTATATGCACCATATTTATCAGGGTTTCTTTCGGCTGCATAATCCACCAGCATACTATTAATATCACACCATTGTAAAATGGTATTTCCCTTAGTAGATGCTCCATAAATATGCACTTTTTTGCCTTCTCTTTTCAATTTCACCAAAAGGTCATGCAATTCCTTTTTTACTTTTTCAACTCTGTACTGAAATGCTACATATGGCTTATCCGTGTCTAATTCAAGATCGAACTCATTTTGTCTCACTTCATTCATAAACCTGTGGTTTTCCTGCCTATAATACAATCCGCTTTCCATATGCGTAGCGTAACATCGGATGCTACCTCCATTAATATCGTTAAATGATATTTTAAAAATTTTCATCCCGGCCATTGAAACTATCGTTTCCAAAACGGCCAGACTATAATATTCCAAGTGTTCATGGCAAATGGTATCATAGCTGTCCAGCGCAATCATTTTGGGCATATAACTCATCTCGAATATCCATATTCCTTCCGGAGATAAAACACGTTTAATGTTTTTAACAAAATCAACCGGACTTTCCAGGTCATAGAACATGGCTATCGATGTCACAATATCAACTTTTGTATCACCAATTAGTTTACTTAGTTCTGCTGATGGAAAAATATCCTGAACAACTGTTGCGCCCGTTACTTCCTGGGCTATATCACTTGGGTCGCACCCAAATTTTACAAAACTCTCAGGGTAATATTTGAATAATGTGCCATCGTTACAACCAATATCAAGCACAACTGCGTTGGGCTTATTTACCAATGACAATGCACTTTCTGAAATATCTTTTAAATGATTTCGCATTGTTTGAGTAGTACCACTTCTATACCAATAGGCTGCGTATAAAATATCTGGTGGAACACTATGCTCCATCTGTAATAATCCACAAGCATTTTCGTCTATTTGAGGGTTACATCTTACCAGTGAACAATTGATTTTCCTTTGAGAAGGAATTTCTTTATCTGATTTTACAAAAGACCCTTGTAAATATTGAGGGCCTAAATCTATTACGTGTGTCAATGATGGTGAACCACATACTCTGCAGGTTGTTCTTTTGCGAACATGCATATAATTATTTTTTAAATTATTGTTTGAATTACTCGATCATTATCTCCCGAATAATGCATCCATTCATAAACAAGGTAAGGATAATAGCTACGGATTAATTTTATAACTACCTTTTTTACAATACAATCAAGGACCCATTGTTTAATAGTTATATGTGTACCGCTGCAACAATTTTTTACTAAGGTTACCCGTTTGTATTGCTATATTAACAGTGTATTCAGTAATTCTTTCAACCTGCAAGTAATCTCTGGTTTGTTCTCCTCCGCTCATATTGAATATCTCATCCTTGTTATCAATTGTCTGTTTTAACTGCGAAAGTAAGGATTTCGTACTTTGTCCTTTGCCATACTTATAAAATAGCCTAATCCATATAAGTGCAAAGACGTACTGGTTTTCCAGTTTATCTATGAATTTTCTAAGTTCGTTTTTTTGCAGTACCATAAGGAATATTCGGGTGAACAGGAATATCTTCATTCAGTTTTCCCTATTGCATTCTACACTAGCAACGGGTACCTGTAATACGGATGTTTTGCAATCCGTCGCCTACTATGTTTTCAATAAACATCTCTGCGAAGGTTTTTTTCAGAATGAAAACT
>JBGPBW010000352.1:0-3809 GCA_041481385.1 Puia sp. | reverse complement strand
CCCGAAATCCGCACTTTTATGACGCCGTTCTCTGCGTTATCTTTAATTTAAAATGAAAGAGAGAAAATAAATCTACACTCCGGGGAAAGTCCCAGACAGATTCAGACAGCAAGTTTGTCCAGTTCGCGCCTGATCAGTGCCAGGCTCAGGGGTTTGCCCAAAAATTCATCGGCTCCCTGTTGCATGGCTATTTTTTTATCCGCCGCGCTGTCATTTGCCGTGACAACGATTACCCGTGTGGCCGGGCAATTCAATTTTAAAAAAGGTATGAAATCCACACCACGCCCATCGGGCAGGCTATTATCCAGAAATACAAGCGTGGGCGGCTCTTCTCTTATGGACGACCGGGCTTCTTCAAGACTTCGGGCATATCCGGTTTTCAGATTTCTTCCCCTGAGGATTCTTCCGAAAAGAATACAAATATCCAGTTCATCATCAACGATCAGTACTTTCTGCAATTCCCGCACTTCCATATAAATTCAATTAAGGAATCAATTCAATTCCTTTGCCAATTACTGGTATGGCATTTGGACTTTGTAAAGCAACAAAAACCTATGTTATGATCAAACCAGCAGAAATGACAACTTTGAGCCAGGTTATCGAAAAATTGAGGCTCAAACGTCAGGATAATGAGTTTATACTCACACCTGAAGGTTTCACTATTGGAAATGGTAAGTTTTACCAGCCGCACGACCTGAAAATCGTTAAAACCTTCCGTTTTGAAGGGGAATCCGATCCCTCAGATTCTTCTATTCTGTATGTAATGGAAGGAAATGACGGCACTTTGGGGTACAGCGTGGACGCTTATGGTGCATTCAGTAACCATGACGACGTGGATTATGACGGATTCATCGTTAAAATACCTGTAGACGAACGGGACGAGCAACTCATTTTTGCAGATTGACCTCCGCAGACCGTTGCTATTCAGTCAGTCCGGTCTTTGGGCCTGCCACCCTGAGTGACCCAGCTTTCCTCAGGGACTGATATATTATGCCCTGTTCGCAATTTCTCAGTACATTCAATTGCTCAGTTACCCAGATGCCATGCCTTAATCTTTGATTTGCGTAACATGTTTAAAATCTGTTTGCATTTACTGCTATCCCTTGTCTTTGTTCAAATTGTGACCGCACAGGAAATCCAACTGTTAGCCATGGGGAAATCCGTGTCCCTGCGGGGATTAAGTGTGGTCAGTGACCAGGTGGTCTGGGTCAGCGGTTCGGATGGAACTGTTGGACTGTCTGTGGATGGCGGTCAAAACTGGAAATGGACCCACGTGCCTGGCTATGAACTTTCTGATTTTCGGGATGTCGAGGGATTCAGTGATCGTGAAGCGATCATTATGGGCGTTACTGAACCTGCCGTTTTGATGAGAACCACAGATGGTGGAGACAGATGGACACTTATTTATAAGGATACAGCAAAATCCGCTTTTTGGGATGCCATGGATTTTTCCGGTGAGCAGGGCGTTTTGATCGGCGACCCGGAAAAAGGCAAAATATTTATTGCCGGTTCGTCAGACAGCGGCAAAACCTGGGACAAGCCTATGGCACCTGGCCTGGAAGGGGCAGAAGCAGGGGAATCATTTTTTGCCGCGAGCGGTTCGAATATTTGTTACGTAACAGCAAATCAATGGGCTTTGGTTTCCGGTGGGAAAAAATCCTGCCTTTATTACGGAGGAAATCGGTATCCCCTATGGCTAAATCAGGGAGGGGAGACTACGGGTGCCAACGCCATAGCGGTGAATCCTGCCAATCCCAACCTGGCATTTGTTGTCGGTGGAGATTTCTCACACGATTCGCTCAGCCAGGGGAACAGCGTTCGCATCCGGTTTAATCCTTTTAGCCAGGAATTCCCAAAATCACCTCCCCGTGGATATCGCAGCTGTGTGGAATATCTAGACGACAACAGAATGATTTGTTGCGGTACCCGTGGTGTGGATGTTTCGAAAGATGGTGGTATGAACTGGCTGGCGATATCAGATAAAAGTTTTCATGTTTGCAGAAGGGCCAAATCAGGACGGGCGATTTTTCTGGCTGGCGCAAAAGGATCGATAGCCCGGCTGAAATGGGACTAAGCGCCGATGAATTAAGGGACTGAACCTGAAATTGGATTAAATTTACGAATACCTACCAACAACCCGGATAGCATGAGATTTGATGAAGCGCGTAATCATTTGTTGAATAAACTGCAAAATGAAGTACCCTCTAATCTGAATTACCACAACATCCAGCATACCCTGGATGTTTTATCAGCCTGCGAAGAACTGGCCGCAACAGAAGATGTTTCAGATCGTGATCTTATCCTCCTCAAGACCGCAGCAATTTATCACGATGCCGGTTATTTATATGCCTATACGGGCCATGAAGAAGAATCCTGTAAGATGGCCCAATCCATCTTACCTGATTTTGACTATCCTGCGGAAGCCATTCAGGAAATTTGCCAGATGATCAGGGCAACACGACTGCCGCAGGAGCCACTGGACAAAAATTCGAAAATCTTATGTGATGCGGATCTTTATTACCTGGGAACGAGTAATTACAGGGAAAAGGCAGAGAACCTGTTTCTCGAAATGATGACTGCCGGCACTGTGAAAAGCCGGGTTGAATGGACAGAAATGCAGATTCATTTTCTGGAAGAACATAAGTATTTCACCCAAGCGGCGATTGACAAACTTTCAGCGGGGCAACACCAAAACCTCATAGAAGTGCAGGCTGAACTCAAATTCGCGCATTCAGTTACCGGTCATAAGAATTTCTATCTGTCAGATCTGTTCCTGATTTTGATCGGAGTTTTTATTGCTGCATTTGCACTCAGGGGCTTCCTGGTACCCAATAAATTTTTTGACGGTGGTATGACCGGCATTTCGCTGCTCATCCATGAGCTGTACGGATTCAATCTCTCCTATGTTATTGTTCTTGCCAACCTACCCTTTATCATAATGGGATTGTTTACAATTAATCCGCATTTCGCATGGAAAACTTTATTCTGTATCAGTATGCTTGGTCTTTGTCAATACTATATTCCATATCCGACGGTTACAGATGATAAACTGCTCGTTGCCATATTTGGTGGTTTTTTCCTGGGCGTCGGTATCGGTCTGACCATGCGTGCCGGTTGTGCCGTCGATGGTATTGAAGTTCTTGCTTTGTACGCCTGGAGAAGAACCAGTTTTACAATCAGCGAAATCAACCTGGCGCTGAACATGCTCATCTTTAGTATTGCCGCTTCTCATTTTGGTATTCCAACCGCTTTATATTCCATGCTGACTTATTTCACAGCCAGCAAAACCATCGATTATGTAATTGAGGGCATTGAAGCTTACACCGGAGTTACCATCATATCCGGGAAAAGCGATCTGATAAAACATCGCCTTGTAAATGAACTGGGGCGTGGCATAACCATATATAAAGGAGAGCGGGGATTTTTGCCGGGCAAATACCATATCCATTCTGAAGTGGATATTATATTTACTGTGATCACAAGGCTTGAACTGCGAAGATTAAAAAACCTGGTCAGCGAAATAGACCCCCATGCTTTTGTTTTTGCCAATACCATCAAGGAAGCTTCCGGAGGTGTTATGAAGAGACGGCATATTCATTAGGCGAATTGATTAGGTCCTTAATAAATTTGGAGATTGAATTGATTAATCATTTTCATTTTCCCATCCCGCAGTACGCGGTACCAAATTTTCAAATTTTTTACGACGCCTGAGTGCTCAGGGAACGGAAATCCACAGGTACCAATTTACTTACTCCGGCTTCCTGCATCGTAACACCATAGATCACGTCCACCGTACTCATGGTCATTTT
>JBGPBW010000351.1:0-3844 GCA_041481385.1 Puia sp. | reverse complement strand
CAACTATTTACTCATTCATCCTCAAAGTTTTCGCATTAAAATTACGATGTTTGACAAAACGCGTTTTTGGGATGTATTTTGATAATTCAAAATGTAAAGAATTATCACCGTTTTCAGCCTTACTATGCGGGCTTTTTGTATATCATCACCAGCCTGTTCATTATTTTTAAGAAGGATTTTCAGGAATTCGATTTATTGGCAAAAAAGGATAGTAAACTGTTATTGAACCGGAAACACAAACCGGTGCAGTACCTTATTTTTTTCCTCTCGAAAGGCATCTACTGGTCCGTCACCATCCTGATTCCTTTCCTGGTGATCAACGTGCACTGGTGGCAGTTTTTAGCCGGGTTTCTGATCGTACATTTTTGCATGGGACTCCTGCTGGCGACTGTTCTCATTCCTGTACATATGGTGGATGAAGCACCATTTGCCATTGAAGTTGATAACCGGATTGAAGACAGCTGGGTATTGCACGTTTTGAAGAACACCATTGATTATTCCAGGAACAGCAAACTGGCTAATTTTCTTTTTGGTGGGCTGAATACGCACCTCGTCCACCATTTGTTTCCGGGTATCTGCCATGTACATTATATTGATCTCTCTGAAATATTGAAACAGACGGTCAGCGATTTCGGTTATGAATACCGGTCAGTCAGCATGAGTCAGGCCATTGCTTCCCATTTCAGGCTTTTGAAGAGAATGTCTTAATGTTTGGTTTTTAAATAAATCTCCCTTTGATTATTATTATAGTAATTTAAGCGACGATTCGGTTCTGACACGATTGCCTGTAATAACTAAAAACAATTCATTATGCTGTATGGTCAAATGATGAATTACCCCCTGACCACCCATTCCATTATTGAATATGGTAACCGGGTATTCCCTAATAAAGAAGTTGTCTCCATGATGCCTGACGGTCAATGGCATCGTTATACCAATGCTGACCTGTATAAAAGAAGTAAAAAACTTGCATCTGCATTGATTCATCGGTTGGGCATACAATCCGGCGACCGTGTTGCCAGTTTTGCATGGAATCATTATCAGCATCTGGAAATTTATTTTGCGGTTCCGGGTATAGGTGCGGTATGTCATCCGATTAATATCCGGTTATCTGCAGAGCAAATTGTATTCATCATCAATCACGCGGAAGACAAAGTTATTTTTTTGGATGCCAGCCTGATGCCTTTATTTGCGCCTATCGTTTCCCGTTTGAAAACCGTCAAGCAAATTATTCTTATGAATGCACCGGAGGGATTCCAATCTCCGATTTCGAATATTATTCACTATGAAAATTTGATGTCGCAAGGTGCTGACGATTTCGAATGGATTGATGTGGACGAAAACCAGGCTTGTGCTATGTGTTATACCAGTGGAACAACGGGCGATCCCAAGGGCGTATTATATTCACATCGCTCTACTTACCTGCACGCGATTTCGACCATGTCGCCCAATGCAGCGAATCTCAGTTCTTCCGACCGGGTGTTATCAATTTGTCCTATGTTTCACGTGATGGCCTGGGGATTTCCATTTATATGTTTACTGGCAGGGGCAGATATGGTGATGCCTTCCCGACACCTCCAACCCGCAATGCTGGTTGGTATCATGCAAAAAGAAAAAGTTACAGTTGCCAATGGTGTTCCGACTATCTGGACAGGTATATATGAGGAACTTAAACTTCATCCGCCGAAGGGAAAACTGGCACTTAAAGAATTTATGGTAGGTGGTTCGGCATGTCCTGCCGCCCTGATCAGGAAATTTGACGAGGAATTTGGGATTGGCTGTTTTCATGCCTGGGGCATGACAGAAACTTCGCCCGTTGTAACAGCTTCGCGGTTGCAACAACAACATAAGGAATTGATATATGAAGAACAAGTAAGGGTCAAAGCCAAACAGGGGATTGAAATGCCCGGCGTGGAAATTCGGGTGGTAAAGGAAGACGGAACAATCGCATCCAGGGACGGAAGAACAGTCGGAGAATTTGAAGTGCGGGGTCACTGGATTATCAGCGGATATTATAAGATGGAAAAGAAAGATTCCCACAGCTATGACGGGTGGTTCAGGACCGGCGATGTGGGTACCATTGATGAACATGGCTATATGGAGCTGACGGATCGCACCAAAGATTTAATTAAAAGCGGGGGAGAATGGATCTCCAGTGTTGCCCTTGAAACCTCATTGATGGGTCATCCTCATGTAGCGGAAGCTGCAGTCATTGCGATTCCCGATGAAAGATGGGTTGAAAAACCCCTGGCCTGTATTGTTTTTAAAGAAGGCAAGACAACATCCGAAAACGAATTCAATGAATTTTTACTTACGAAATTTGCAAAATACCAGCTCCCCAAACAATATATAACTGTAAAGGAAATACCCAGAACCGGTGTTGGAAAATTTGATAAAAAGAAATTGAGAAGTTTGTATGCTGAAGGAAAACTGACCTGAGTCGAATAAAACGTAATTTTCTTTTATTTTAATATTGAATTCAAAATGAAGTTTATTATTTCTTGCAGTCTATTGTGTTTTGTTTTTCTGTGCACTTCGTGTCAACCATCAGAACATCGTGAAGATGTTAAGCAGGATTCGGTATTCAGTAAGGGTAGTTTCGGGTTTGATCTGCAATTTCTACAAAAGCAGGACAGCGGGCTGGTTGTATTGAGGAACGGTGATGTACAGGTGATTGTTTCTCCGAAATACCAGGCAAAGGTTTTTACTTCAACAGCAACAGGGGAAGGCGGATTGAGTTTTGGCTGGATTAATTACAAGGCTTTTGGAAATGCCCTTGATGCGCACATGAATGCTTATGGTGGGGAGAATCGTCTTTGGCTGGGTCCCGAGGGTGGGAGATACTCGCTGTTCTTTAAACCGGACAGTTCCATGGTAATCAGTAACTGGAAAACGCCACCGCCATTCGACACAGAAAGCTGGAACATTGGGAATAAGGACGGTAACACGGTGTCGATGTTCAAGGAAATGCGTTTGTTAAACTATGCGGGAACCCAACTTCAACTGCGTGTGGATAGGAAAATACAAATTTTGAAAAGCGCGGAAGTGGACAAACGCATCGGGTTCGCCACAAATGATTCAATACAGGTTGTCGGATATGAAACGGAAAATACACTTACCAATATCGGTGATAGAGCATGGACCGTCGCTACCGGCATGCCCTGCATCTGGTTGCTGGACATGTTCAAGCCTTCTCCTGCAACGACTATAATAGTGCCCTTTCAAGCAACATCGGGAAAGAAATTTAGTGAGATTGCCACCACCAATTATTTTGGAGAAATTCCTTCCGACAGAATAATACACAACGATAGCGTTCTCTTTTTTAAGGCCGATGGAAGTAGCAGGGGGAAACTCGGCATTGTGGCAAGTCAGACCTTGAATATGGCAGGAAGTTATGACGGGGAAAATAAGGTGCTGACCATTATTCAATATGATGTGGAAAGGAACTCGCGCTATCTAAACCAGGAATGGAATATTACGAAACCCAGTTTTGCGGGGGATGCGGTGAATGCTTACAATGACGGTCCCTTATCCAATGGGACACAGATGGGTCCTTTTTATGAAATAGAAAGCGTATCTCCTGCGGCTTTTTTGAAACCGAAAGAATCTCTAACACACAGGCATTCTGTTTTCCATTTTACCGGAAATGAAAGAGCATTGGATCAAATTGCCATAAAGCTTCTGGGGACATCACTGACCCAGGTTCAGAATGCTTTTAAAAAGAATTAAGGCATCGCGTCGTTTCGTAAGGCCTATATGATTTTTATTGAATTCTTTAAACCTGATTCTGATTCATGCATCAGGCGATTGAATTTTTCTTCAGTCGTTTCCGATAAACTCTTAT
>JBGPBW010000350.1:0-3848 GCA_041481385.1 Puia sp. | reverse complement strand
GAAAAATAAAATCATACTAGCTAATGGATCTGTTCAGAATATAGAAGAAATTCCTGCTGATATTAAAGAGATATATAAAACCGTCTGGGAAATCAAACAAAGACATATAATTGACATGGCGGCAGACCGGGGAGCATTTATTTGTCAGTCCCAGTCGCTCAATCTGTTCGTTGATAAACCAACCACAGCGAAACTCACTTCCATGCATTTTTATGCGTGGAAAAAAGGTTTGAAAACAGGGATGTATTATCTACGTAGCCAAGCTGCTACGCAGGCGATTCAATTCACCGTTGAGAAACAGGAAAAGGTTATTAAGGAACCTGTTAAGGCAATATCATCAGAATCAGAGGAAACAAATTCAGAAGGAATTTCCTGTTCAATGATTGAAGGCTGTGTTAGTTGTGGTTCATGAATTTTCCATATCTTAGCTGTTCGTTCTTTACATACTGAATGTTTTTTTGGTTGTTACGCCCCTGGCGTAACTTAAAAAGGAACCGTGTGAAATTCACGGGCTGTTGCGCAACTGTAAATTCCTAACTCGGGAATAAGCCAGACACTTGCCTTAAAGACTTTAAGACGTGCTTTCGCAGTTGAAGCCTAGTCTGGACCCATCCCGAATGGAAGACTGTGTCCTCTCTTAACTTAAATTCCGGAAGCATACTCAAAAATGTAAAGGCATTAATCAAATAATGGTTAACCTAAACTTTTTTAAAGTATGCTTACAAACAATTTGGGCTACCCTCGTGTGGGCGCCAATCGGGAACTCAAGAAAGCCTGTGAACAATACTGGGCAGGCAGTTTTACCCGTGAAGAATTATTTTTTGTTGCTAAAACCCTTCTTGAAAAACACTGGCAACTACAAAAAGAAGCAGGCATTGACCTGATTCCCAGCAATGATTTCAGCTTTTATGATCATGTTCTCGACATGTCGCTCTTACTGGGCGCTATTCCTAAACGATATACCCCGGTTGTAACTGAGGTAAAAGAAAATTCGGAGATCGATCTGTATTTTGCTATGGCCCGCGGTTATCAAAAAGATGGATTGGATATTACCGCCATGGAAATGACTAAGTGGTTTGATACCAATTATCATTACATCGTTCCTGAATTCACCCGTGATCAGGAATTCAAAATATTTTCCACCAAAATATTCAGTGAGTTCAGTCATGCCAAAACTAAGTTGGGTAAAACACCCAAACCGGTTATCCTGGGACCCGTTTCATACTTATTATTAGGAAAAGAAAAAGAATCCGGATTTGAAAAAATTGACCTCATAAAAAGACTCGTCCCTGTATATATAGAGATTCTGAATAGATTAAAAGACGATTACAAAGCGGAATGGATTCAATTGGATGAACCATTTCTGGCATTGGACCTGAACGAAAAACAAAAACAGGCTTTCATATACGCGTATCATGAAATCAAAAGACAATGCCCTTTCATTAAAACACTGGTAACGACTTATTTTGAAGGATTGGGGGATAATATTTCTCTTGCAGTAAATCTTCAGGTTTGTGCCTTACATCTCGATCTTGTCAGAAGTCCGGAGCAGCTGGAAGAAGTCCTGAAACAAATCACACCCAAAACATCCCTTTCTTTAGGGGTTGTTGACGGGCGAAATATCTGGATTAATAATTATCGGGATTCACTCCTTCATATCCAAAAAGCAGCTGATCAAATTGGCACTGAACGTGTAATGATCGCTCCCAGTTGTTCGCTGCTTCATTCTCCATTCGATCTTGATCTGGAAACTGAAATTCCCTCCGGTATAAAAACCTGGATGGCATTTGCAAAACAAAAACTTCATGAAATAAAAATGCTCAATGAGATTTTTTCGGGGAACAAAGAACTGCTTGAACTAAATCAGAAGGCAATTGAAAGCCGCAAAACCTCTCCGCTGATCCACAACATACAGGTAAGGAACCGAGTGGCTTCGTTTTCAGATAAGGATGCGCAAAGGCGGAGCAAATTTACAAGAAGGCAAGAAATCCAGCGGGAACGTTTTCACCTTCCCTTATTTCCAACCACTACGATTGGCTCTTTTCCGCAAACAAATGACATCAGACAACTAAGAGCCAGACTTAAGAAAGAAGAAATCTCCCAAAAACAATATGATGAAGCTATTGAAAAAGCAACCATAGATTCCATCCGTCTGCAAGAAGAAATCGGACTGGATGTTTTAGTCCATGGAGAATTCGAACGAAACGATATGGTGGAATATTTTGGGGAGCAATTGAACGGTTTCCTGTTTACAAAGAATGGATGGGTTCAAAGCTATGGCAGTCGCTGTGTTAAACCACCCGTAATATTTGGTGACGTTAGCCGGTCAAAAGATGTGACCGTAAAGTGGAGTCGGTTTGCTCAATTGCAAACAACCAGGCCAATGAAAGGCATGCTGACAGGTCCCGTGACTATTCTTCAGTGGTCATTTGTCCGAAATGATCAGCACAGGTCTGTTACAATGATGCAAATTGCTTTTGCCATACGTGATGAAGTGGTTGCCTTACAAAATGCCGGTATTGGAATCATTCAAATTGATGAGCCCGCCATAAGGGAAGGCATGCCGTTGAGGAAAAAAGACTGGCCGACGTATCTGGATTGGGCAGTGAGGGGATTCAGAATCTCTGCAAGCGGTGTGGAAGATGAAACACAAATACATACCCATATGTGTTATAGTGAATTCAATGACATCATTGAACATATCGCTGCTATGGATGCCGACGTCATCACTATCGAAACATCCCGCTCTCAAATGGAGCTACTGGGTGCTTTCGCTAACTTTAAATACCCCAATGAAATCGGACCTGGAGTTTATGATATTCATTCGCCGCGGGTTCCTACTGTCAAAGAAATGACCGACCTGCTGGAAAAAGCAACATCATTGCTTCCTGCGAAAAACATATGGGTAAATCCGGACTGTGGCCTGAAAACGCGGAAATGGCCTGAAACAAAACTGGCGCTGATCAATATGGTTGAGGCTGCTGCCACAATGAGATTAAAAGTTAAAGAACCTGTATGATCGATAAAATAAACCAGTCAGAGACAAGAATATTTAAAGCAGTTTTCCCAAATACTACAAATCATTACGACACACTTTTTGGCGGCACAGCTATGTCACTGATGGTTGAAGTAGCTTTTATCACAGCTACCCGCTTTGCCAGGAAAAAACTCGTTACTGTTTCCTCAGATAAAATTGATTTTACAAAGTCAATACAGTCCGGAACACTGATCGAACTGATCGGCAGAGTTGAAAGCGTGGGTACAAGCAGTATTAAAGTTCGTGTCGAACTTTATGTAGAACAAATGTATTCAGAAGTCCGTGAACTTGCTGTTTCAGGAGTTATTACCCTGGTCGCCATCGATGAAAATAAGCAGCCTGTGAGGATTCGTGACTGACAGTTGCTATCCTTTGTCTGGTTTCGAGTTATAAGTATCTCTACTGTTCATTGACTCATGGCAAACGTCAAAGGGCTGGCGGTGTGCCAGCCCGAGCTGAAAAATGCTGTAATTATACTTTTAACAGAACTCCCCTAATTTAATTATTATTATTAAAAATGACTCCTGTCATTGCCTCTGTATTAGGAGGCATCGTGAGTGATCCATTACCCTTAAGGTTTACATATGGACCCGTACCACTTACAATACGCCATTGGCCCTTAGGTATCGGGGTACTAAAATTACAGTCCTGATGAATGACGATAATTCCATCCGGCGCATATAACGTGACGACACAATGAGCAACCGGATCACTTATAACGCCTACATACATGGTAGCATCTCCAGAAATTGTAAGCGCTCCCGTAGTGGTAAATGTACCAGTAGTGTTGGGAAATGTTGAAAAATCAAAT
>JBGPBW010000349.1:0-3867 GCA_041481385.1 Puia sp. | reverse complement strand
CGTTGACCGTTGACCGTTGACCGTTTATAAATGATGATAAACTTATTAAGATAGTAGATTTAATCTTAAAGATTTTATAAAAGCGCGGTCAACGGTCAACGGTCATCGGTCATCGATTTTTTCCTAGCTTTATCATCTCAAAAATCTAACGATGCCAGGAAAAAATTCTTTCGACGCCATTGTGATTGGTTCCGGAATCAGCGGCGGGTGGGCCGCTAAAGAATGTTGCGAGCTGGGATCGAAAACCCTGGTGCTGGAACGCGGAAGAAATATCGTACACATCAAGGATTATCCGACGGCAACAATGAATCCCTGGGATTTGGAACATCGCGGTGACAATACCGAAGCGATCGTCAAAGAAAATCCGGTCATCAGCAAATGTTATGCGTTCACGGAAGATACCCGTCATTTTTTTGTAAAAGATAAAGAGCATCCCTATGTGCAGGAAAAACCTTTCGACTGGATCCGCGGTTACCAGGTAGGTGGGAAGTCCATCATGTGGGGCAGGGCCTGTCAGCGCTGGAGCGAGTTTGAATTCACTGCGCCGAAAAGATATGGATATGCGATCGACTGGCCGATACGATATGCCGATATTGCGCCCTGGTATAGTCATGTGGAAAAATTCGCGGGCATCTGCGGAAGCAACGACGGGCTGGAAGCCATGCCTGACGGGGATTACCTGCCGCCCTTCGAAATGAGTTGTGTGGAGACAGAGATACAGAAAAAAATCCGCGAAAATTATCCTGATCGATTTATGGTGCACAGCAGATGGGCACATCTTACCAAACCCAATCCCATCCATCTGGCACAGGGAAGAGGTCAGTGTCAGGCGCGGGATCTTTGTACACGTGGTTGTCCTTATGGTGGCTACTTCAGTTCAGTTTCTTCGACGCTGCCCTGGGCGATGAAAACGGGCAACCTTACAATGCGTCCTTTTTCCGTCGTGCATTCCATTATCTATGATGAAAAGAAAGGCAAAGCAGTAGGCGTTCGTGTGATCGATACCAATACGAAAGAGTCGACTGATTTTTTTGCGCGTGTTATTTTTCTGAATGCTGCCTGCCTGAATTCCAACCTGATCTTACTCAATTCCACTTCCTCACGATTTCCAAATGGATTGGGCAATGACAATGGTCTGCTCGGAAAATATATGGCTTTTCACAACTACCGGGGAAGCGCAAACGGAGAATTCCCCGGCTTTGAAGATAAATATGTCTATGGCCGCAATCCGACCAATCCCATCATCGCCAATTATAGCAACCTGCATAAGAGAGACAGGGATTATCTCGGTGGTTATCTCACATTTGTTTGGTCGCACCGGACTGCTGCGGCTTTCAGCAATGTGGAAGAAGGCATCGGTTCATCCTTAAAAGAAAATCTCACGCAGGCTGGTCCCTGGTGGGCGGGCATGTATATGCAGGGTGAAACGATTCCGCGGGAATCCAATCACGTGCGGCTGAGTCAGGATCTGAAAGATGACTGGAGCATTCCGCAACTGGTGACTTCAATCGACTATGACGACAATGCGGATAAGATGGTGGTTGATTTTATGAACCAGAGTTCGGAGATGCTGGAGAAAGCGGGATGTAAAAATATTCATTCACGCGATACGAAACAGGCGCCAGGACTGGATATCCACGAGATGGGCGGATGCCGCATGGGCCGCGATCCGAAAGATTCACTACTGAATGAATGGAACCAGCTGCATCACTGTAAAAATGTTTTCGTCACCGACGGTGCCTGCATGACGAGCACGGGTACGCAATCTCCCTCGATTTTATATATGGCGTTGGCAGCGAGGGCTTCTAATCACGCGGTTGAGGAAATGAAGAAAGGTAATCTTTAGTTGACCGTTGACTGTTGACCGTCTTTGATGAGAAAAATTGATTAAAGAATATTCACGAATGATTTTACCATTGTTAGTCGGTCAACGGTTAACGGTCAACGGTCAACGATCGTAGATCAAAACCGGAAATGTAATCCCCCCTGCACCGGCAGCGCATACAGGCTATACGCAATCAGATCACTCTTATTATTGAAATATTGTCCGGTGAAACTGGCACTGACACCGATATGACAGGTGAAATAGTAGGCGATGCCGAATTTTAAACCGGCGGTGAAATCTCCTTTGAGGTTGGGCGACGTGGTTAATGTCGTTGTTCCGTTCACAATTTTTCCGTTCGTCGGGATGGAATATCCGAAGGACAGGTTGATGCTCGACTGAAAGCCGACAGGTTTCCCGAAATTGAATTTTCCGAAGAGTTGGACCGGTATGATGGGTTTGCCAAGGTATACCGTGTTATACGTGCCTGGAACATATCCCGGGTATCCGATATCATCCTGGTAAGAAAGCACCACGTATGATGCGGAGAGTCCGAGCTGGAACCAACGGACAAGT
Organism: Puia sp.; assembly: GCA_041481385.1. Classification (GTDB taxonomy): domain Bacteria; phylum Bacteroidota; class Bacteroidia; order Chitinophagales; family Chitinophagaceae; genus Puia. The sequence goes on along the minus strand of JBGPBW010000349.1, from coordinate 1,469 downwards.
ATACGCGAAATCTCCAGTGTTGCGGTCGCCTGTGAACCGTTGGTCTGTGTATGCTGCACGGGATCGTTGAGCCTGGGTATGCTGTTCCAGGCTTTTCCGGCTTCAACCGAGATCTCCCATTTATTATCACATTCTTCCTGAACTACCGGTTCTTCTTTCTGGTATACCGTATCGGAAAGTGTATAGTGCACGGGATGGGATGAATCGGTTTCCTGGTTCGGGTCACCCACCAAAGGAAAGCGCATCGTCACCAGGCTGTCACGGCAAATGTTATATACTTTATACTGACTGGCAGAATCCATTCTCGCCGGAATGACCAGCCGGTCCTTGAAGTGTACCAGGGTATCCTTGTGTTTGATCAGTTGAACTGTGGTATCGTAGCGTTTGTTTTTCTTATTAGACGGTATGAGGTAGGCGCGATAATAATTGATGCGCAGGATGGCAGGTCTTGAAATAGAATCTTTTTGCTGGGGTACGGCAGCGACAGAAGACTTTACGGTGACGGTGCGACAGCAGGTCCCGTTGTTGGCGCCGCCTACGGGAACAGGAACCACGGCTCCAGGTTTTCCATTGATGACCACCGCCTCACCATTGGGATAAAAAGCATTTCCGCAGGTGAAGAGGATGTACAAAAAACATCCGTCTTTAGTGGTTAGTTTCCAGGCTTCGATGCCGTCTGGCGATTCGCCTGCCGGATTCAGTTTTACGTAGAGATAGTTGATGATATTTTTTTCTTTGTCATAGTAGCCCAGGTTGCCGATCGTACCCGGTGTGACATAGACTTTTCTTATATTTTTTAAACTCAGGTCCTTATATCCGTTGGGAAAACCGGAATTGCGCAGCAATAAATCGAAGGCGGGAAACGTGCGGTTATATTTCGCTCTTTGTTTCGGATCCTGAATAGAATGAAGAAATGCTTCCGGGGTTGTAATGCCATTGATTCGTTGCAGAAAGGGAAACTGGGGATGACGACCCAGGGGATCCGTGAACAGCCGGGGTTCGTTGTGTTTATCAAACAGGTAGAGCCTGGAATGCTGATAGCAGGGCTTTTGGGCATACAAAGCTCCACTGGCGATTATCAATAAGCAGAGTAGAAAGACGCGCATCTCCGGTTTTTTTGGTGTTGGAACTAGAAGGTAGGGAAGGATTGGAGATTAAACGCAAAAAAACCTTATTTCGTGTATTGGGGGGTTGAAATGATCTGTGCTTAAGGATTGAATTGATCTGAAGATTGAATCCGTTGAGAGCGGCGGTTAATTCGGCTAATCGCCACTTATTTCTCACCGGTGTTAAATGGATTCCCGCTTAGTTCCCGGGTGCATTGATTTCTCTTCTATACTGTCGGGAATAAATTTTTGTCCTGCTCCGGCTTAGAATAACCTGCCGGGTAACTTTTATCATAGCATCCAGCGACAACTGGACATCTTCGTCTGTCGTAACCCAGGATCTAACGCTGATGAGCCTAGCTG
>JBGPBW010000348.1:0-3880 GCA_041481385.1 Puia sp. | reverse complement strand
CCCAATAAAAAGAATACAAACAAAAAAAATGGGAATAAAAATCGGCCAACCAAGCCTTATTTCACCCCGTATGGAAAAAGCCATAAATAATGACAATCCTACTATCAAAAGCGTATTATATGAAGTATAAACATTTCCCGAATATCTCCTCCGTGTGACTGCACTAAGATTGGCGGAAAAAATCTGTGGTTTTGGATCCCGGATCTTATCTGCAGCTTTTTGCGAAATTATTTCCCTCATTTGATCGCAATTGCTGTAGATATCCTGCCAAATTTTAATTTTTTTACCATCTTCAAAAATGATACTGGTGGCTTCCATGTTCTGCAAAAAGTAATTCTCCTTTTTGCTTAAATAAATGTCCTTGATCGCTGACCAACTGTAAATTTTCTTCTGAAATGGATATTTGGCCGTCACAAATTCATTATCAAACATAAATCTAGGACCTGTTCTAAAATAAAAATATAGCAAAAAAAGTCCCAGTATCGGCATTATCCTCATCACTAATTTAGCTTTGTCTGGCCCATCGCTATTCATAATTATAAAGGGTAAGACTAAGAATAAGCCACTGGATAACCCGATTGCAATCAGCTGGACAATACTATACTTTGATTTTACCATGTTTGTTATTTCAGCGTCTTTAATAAGGAATCTATACTATAATTGTAAGCAGTGATTTGATCGTTGTACTCCTTTGTGCTGTCTTCTATCGACTTATACAAGAGCTGAAAAACGTTAATACGAAGATTACAGTAGGCCATCAATTTTTCATTTCTCTGATGAACCTCTTTGGGCAGTTCTAATTTATTGAGATTTGTAATCAGGTTTTCCCCCTTCTGCCAGTAAAACAAACTGGTATCCTTTATTTCAGAAAGAAATTCCTGTTTCGTACTTAAAGAAGACCTGAAATCTTTATCGTAAATGCGCAAGGCCCGTGATTCGATGGTAGCAAATTCCTGCATCTTTTTGTCATATTGTATAATATCGGTCGGAATCTTCCTGTATGTCCAAAAAGATAATCCCAAAAAGCCGACTGCTAGTAAAGCAGGCAATCCGAAATTCAATTTCTTATTCTCTCCATTGGAAAGGCTCGGATAAAAGGAATATCCCATGATAATTCCAGCAACCAGTCCACCAATATGTGCTGCACCATCGATGCCGCCTTTCATTCCATTCATTAAATTGAAACCTACGAAGACGGCGATACTGGTAAAGAGTGCTTTTCTGATGGATTTCTCAATCAGGTTAGTGGAGAGCATTGCCAAAAACACGCCGTACATACCGAATATCGCGCCTGACGCGCCGGCACTGATGGTCAGTTCGTGCCAGTACAGACTGGCAACACTCGCAACTATTCCGCTGATCAGATAAGTAATTCCGAACCGCCGGCTTCCCAAGCGGCGCTCGAGCAGTATGCCGATATACAACAGCGCATACATATTGAAGAGGAGATGCAGAATGCCGATATGCAGAAAAATATTGGTAACCAGCCGCCAGGGCTCACCCGCAAGTGTGATAGGTCTGAAATTGGCGCCCCAGTGAAGGAGGCTCTCATTATCCGGTTGCATGATATTCACGCCTGATATGACCATCAGCAGAAACAAGACAATATTCAGGTCAATAAGGATCGGGGTTACAAAATATCCTTTTACAGGAATGAACATTGACAACATTCCCTTTGATTGTTCGCCGACGGCTAAGCTGGACTGCAGGCCTGCTTCAGGATTTGCAGCATTTTGTTCCTGAAGACTTGTTATTTGATCAGCTTTGATTTTAAGCTCCTCAGCCGAAAATGAGGATCTCGTTTCATCATAACAGCTGATGAAAGCATTTACGTTTCGTTTGTTGCGGCCCATGTCGAAGATCTGACCACCCTGCGTTTCGCTCTTTAGGGTAACCAGTCCTTCTTCAACGCTGAGTTGAATCTTCTCATTTATTGAACGCCTCCTGAATTTTGTGTAGGCGACCAACCCATTGAGATCACTGTGGGGAACCTCCCATTCGAGTTTTTTGGCCACTTCCCTGATGATAACCAGGAATTCTGCTCCTGTCAAACCTTCTATCGGGAATACTACTGAATAATGCGGTACTAATCCTATTGCCATTCGGTTGATTTAAAGGTCATTGAAAATTAAATATAACAGGAATACCTTATGACGCAAAATGCAGTGCCTTATTGTAATTTTATTCGTACATGTGAGCAATTTCTAGTGGAGACTAAGGGTAAACTCTTAGTCTATAAAATTTCATCTCCCGTAATAACATATAGAACAGCCGCTTTACATTACTGTCACCTCCCTGTTTTTTCGGGTTAGAACTTAGATATTTACGGCCTCCTATGCATGGAAATCATTCTGTAACCCGAAAAGTAAATAGCTTCTTTGTCCCAAAATCATAACCCCCTTCCCTTCTTAAGTTTTGTGGAACAGAATTAAATACATCCTCGTTAAATTCAGTCAGGTTAAATAAATACTCAATATATGAAATTGAATCTACAGGGTTATTGGTGAAGAAACATGGATTCACAGATGCTCCTCCGACGCTCATCGTATAAACGCCCGTATCTTTCAAAACCATTCCAATTTTGATCAGATAGTCTGCGTTGTTAGAGCAATCCGTAGCAGTGTGATAAGTAATCCCACGAATAATATAACTGGACATGGTGTCAAATAACAATTTCTGTCCGTTGCTGTCAACAAAGTCAAAGTACCCATCCTTGGCAGCCGGTTGTGCCGTATTCAGATTGTTGACATATATAGAGAAAGGCAGGGAAACAGAATCTGTCTGCACATTGGTTTTACTAATCGTATCAAATAGCATTTTGCCTGGCACAAGGATTTCAAATTTAATTGTATCAAACCTCTTGTAAGTTTTTTGATTTGGCTTTAAGCTTACACTTTGTTGAAAGTAATGCTTGATATTTGGATACACCCAGTTTGTTTTACATTCTGTACACCCGTTTAAGAATATACTAACAAAGAAAATTTTGAGACAGCTGGTATTGTGGGGCATTTTTATGGGTAAATGAAGATAGTTTTTGTTTGGTTAAAGAAAACTCAAAGAAGCATTTGAAGGTTTGCACATTGCTTCAGATTTGGTAATAGAGGAGCTAATCTGACGGTCAGTGGGTTGTATCATCCCCGCACAGTCCCGTATCAAAAATGAACTATTTTGATTGAGCAGGACAGTTAGCATGCTGTAAATCAAAGATTTCGAATTACGGCATGTATTTGGCGTCTATAGGCTGCCCTTTCGTTCCTGGTTATAAAAAGCTGCACTCATGTTCAGAAACAACATCATCATCGCCCTGCGAACCATCCTGCGGAATAAAACGAACAGCATCGTCAATATTGCCGGACTCGCTATCGGCCTCGCCTGCGTGATCCTCATTGCCCTTTATATACTGGATGAACGCAGCTATGACCGATTCTTCAAAAACGCCGACCGTATCTACCAGGTCGATATGGATGCGATGATGGGTGGTCAGGGTGGTCTCATTTCCAACACGCCTCCGGCCGTAGGACCCGCTTTGCAAAAAACATTTCCCGAAATAGAAGCCTATACCCGGTTTTATGTGATGGGCAATGAAGTGATCAGCAACAGTGCAGATAATAAAACCAAAAAACTTTTTACAGAAAAACATTTACTCTCGGTAGATTCCAATTTCCTGGAAGTCTTCGACTATGCATTTTTAAAAGGTGATGCGAAATCCTGCCTGCAAAAACCTTACTCCATTGTGCTAACGGAAACGACTGCTGAGAAATATTTTGGGAAGACAGATCCTGTAGGAAATTACCTTGTGCTGGATGAATACAAACAACCCTTTGAAGTAACAGCTGTTTTAAAAAATGTTCCGGCTCAGTCGACCATTCAGTTTGATCTG
>JBGPBW010000347.1:0-3900 GCA_041481385.1 Puia sp. | reverse complement strand
ATTATCAAGGGAGTATATAATTCAGGGACCCTATTATTTTAAGGAATCATGAAGATTGATTTTACAAAAAATTTACTCCGGTGGGATCTGGAGAAGAATTTCAGGTCCATGCCCTGGAAGAACGAAACCGATGCCTACAGAATTTGGCTTAGTGAAATTATTCTGCAGCAGACAAGGGTGGAACAGGGCCTGGCTTATTATAAAAAATTTATCCTGCGTTTTCCAACGATTACTGCACTGGCGGAGGCTCCGGAAAAAGAAATATTTAAACAGTGGGAGGGTCTTGGTTACTATACCCGATGTAGAAACCTGATTGCCACTGCAAAAAAAGTAGCACGGGAATACCATGGTTCTTTTCCGGCAACCTATAGTGAGATATTGTCTTTACCGGGAATCGGGCCATATACAGCTGCGGCAATTGCTTCATTTGCTTTCCGACTTCCCTATGCAGTTGTCGACGGAAACGTGGAACGGGTTCTTGCGAGATATTTTGGAATCAGCACCCCGATCGGATCTGCAGCTGGCAAAAAACTATACAGTGCCCTCGCGATGGAATTGCTGGATAAAAAAAATCCCGGCTTTTATAATCAGGCCATCATGGATTTTGGAGCCACAGTTTGCAAACCGAGAAATCCACTTTGCTCTTCCTGTGTTCAGGCGAAAAACTGCCAGGCATTCCAGAAGGGTTGGGTCAATGATCTTCCGAAGAAACAGGTTCAATTGCCGCGGAGAGAAAGGTGGTTTTATTATTTTGTCCTGAAAGAGGGAAGAAACAAATATTGGATTCGGGAAAGAATAGAAAATGATATTTGGCAAAACCTCTTTGAATTTGTGTTGCTTGAAACTGGGCAATTAATGCCTCAGAAGCAATTCCCGGAAATTCCCTTTTTCATTGAGCATTTTGGAAATAAGGGACTTCAGATAAAATCTGTCAGCCCGATATTCAATCAAAAGCTTACCCACCAGTCTATTACCGGCTGTTTTGTCCATCTGGACCGCCCTTTGGCGGAATTCCCAGGTTATCAGTCTGTCACCCGGAAACAGATGATGTCTTTTCCATTTCCCAAAATGATTGCTGAATATCTCAGAAACTACTCCCTCTGAATCTTTATGGTAAAGAATTTGATTGAGTATATACCGGAAAAAGACCCGGTGGCCGATTTTAATTGCCGTTGAGGAAATTTATCAACAAATTAACCAGTATTATTATGAGGGGTGTTAACAGAGTCATGCTAATCGGGAATCTGGGAAAAGACCCCGATGTTCAGTATTTGGAAGGCAATATCGGCGTAGCTAAATTTTCCCTGGCCACAACAGAAACATTTAAAGATCGTACGGGCAAACTGATTTCACAAACGGAATGGCATACCGTAGTATTGTGGAGGGGATTAGCAGAACTTGCACAGAAATACCTGCATAAAGGAAGCCTGGTTTATATCGAGGGGAGGTTGCGTACCCGCAGTTGGGAGGATAAGGAAGGAAATAAGAAATTTGCCACTGAAGTGGTGGGTGATAACCTCATTATGCTGGATAAGAAAATCGAGGGCAATCATAATGTGGTACCACCGCAGGAAGGGATTGAAGGACTTAATGGACCGGATTCAGCTACAGTAAGTGAACCATCCTCAGATTTGCCTTTTTAGAAGCTAAATAGCCAAGTTTTATTAAATTTACAATCCTGCAAGTAAAAGCAGCCTGCTTTTCCCGTACGGATAAAGGATTTTTAACGAAACCAGACTATTTTGGATCACCCTTTTAACATGTCAACAGCCCAGGGGCATTCCGGTCTTTTTCTTTTTATCAATGTGCAGGCAACAACCATCCTGGTTATCCTGATTCTTTTTTTCCTTGTAATGTCATTTATTGTGTCTGGTGCCCGTATTGCTTTTTTTTCACTGAGCGAAAAGGAGATAAATATTCTAAAAACCAAACAGGACAGTTCCTGGAGAAGAATTGTCAACCTGTTGGAGCAACCGAAAGCTTTGCTGGCTTCACTGTTGATTGCCAATATCCTGTTTAATATTGGTATTATCATTCTTTCAAATTTTTTGATCAACGAAGTCATTTCCTTTAAACCCGATTATTGGTTTTTCGAATTCCTGATGAAAGTGATTATGGTCAGTTTTGTACTGATCCTGTTCGGGGAAGTGATGCCAAAAGTCTGGGCCAGCCAGAACACGCTGCAGTTTGCATTTTATACATCCGGGGTCACAGAAGTAATACACCTCCTTTTCAGGAGGCTGGGAACCCTGCTTGCCGGACAGTCTGAAAAACTGGAAAGACTATTTGGAAGCCAGCGTTCGGCAGCAAACAGCCTGGAAGAATTGGATCACGCTATCGACAACGACACGACTGAGGAAGAAAAAAATATACTGAAGGGTATCGTCAAATTTGGCCATATCACAGTGAAGCAGATTATGAAAACCAGACTGGATGTAAGCGGAATTGAGGATCATCTTCATTTTGGGCAATTGAAACAAAAAATTGAAGAACTCCATTATTCCCGGCTACCTGTTTACAAAAAAAGCCTTGACGAAATCTCAGGCATGATTCATACCAAAGACCTGATGCCCTACCTGAATGAACTGGATGGTTTTGACTGGCATAGTCTGCTTCGTGCCCCCCATTTTGTGCATGAACAGAAAATGATTAAGGATTTGCTACAGGAATTTCAAGCCAACCGTATTCACTTTGCTGTGGTTGTGGATGAATTTGGCGGTACCAGTGGTATCGTTACCCTGGAAGATATAATGGAAGAAGTGATCGGCGACATCAAGGATGAATTTGATGAAGATGAAGGACATGCAGCCAGACTGGATGACGGATCGTATATTTTTGAAGGCAGAACCATGATTAATGATGTATGCAAAGCACTTAATCTTCCGGTAGATACATTTGATAATGTAAAAGGGGAATCAGACTCTCTTGCAGGTTTGATCCTTGAATTAGCAGGCGAAATTCCTAAAGTAAATGACCTGATCGTTTGCGGTGATTTTGAATTCAATATCCTGGAGGCTGACAGCAGCCGGATAAAAAAAGTAAAAGTCCGTATCAAATTATAAAATCACCAAACTTGAACAGGAGTATACCGTTAGTAATTTATTATTTATCATTTATTATTTTATTCTCCTGTAACTCAGCCTATTCACCCAAACCACGCGGATATTTCAGAATAGATTTTCCTCCCCATGCCTATCAACCCTTCGACCGTCCCGAATTTCCATATTCATTTGAATATCCTGTTTATGGAAAAATTATACGTGATACCACATTCTTTGGGGACAAACCCGAAAATCCTTATTGGATTAATGTGGATTTTCCGCGATTTCATGCCAGAATGTATATCAGTTATAAGAAGGTGGAAGGAAATTTTGATAAACTGAGAGAGGACGCCTATAAAATGACGTATAAACATACATATAAAGCCAGCTCTATCGAAGATTCCCTGATCAGCACACCGCTCGGTGTGCATGGTATATTTTTCAATATCGGCGGAAATGCAGCGACAGCCAAACAGTTTTTTGTTAGTGATACCACGGCACATTTTCTTCGTGGCGCACTATACTTTGACACGACGCCCAATGCGGATTCCTTAAATATTGTTAATGATTTTCTACAGCAAGATATGAACCACCTGATCAACACCCTTCGCTGGAAAAACTGATGCGGAATCCTTCCTGATGTCCTATCTTAGCCTGAATAAAACGAACCATTGATTGCAATAGATAATATACTGGTCAGCGACGAAGTCGTTTCTGAACAATTTGTCTGCGACCTGAACAAATGTAAAGGGGGTTGTTGCGAGGATGGTGACTCTGGTGCCCCGCTTGCAAATGAGGAGCTGGAAATGCTTCGGAATTATATAGATGAAATAAAGCCATATTGTACGGAAGAAGGATT
>JBGPBW010000346.1:0-3929 GCA_041481385.1 Puia sp. | reverse complement strand
TTCTCGTTATATTATGTGCGTTTCCGGCCTGGTAAAAATATCCCAGCCACCTCGCGAGGGTATGATCCATTGAACTCACATCTGCCCTGGTCGCGAAACCGCTGACCAGCCACCGGAGGCTGCCCGGATCGCGGCCTCCCGCTGTATCCGGAAAAACATCATATATAATATTGTACTTCTTAAAATCGATGGGGAATTTCGCAAAACTCTCTCCGTTGTAAACTCTTTTAAAACCCAGTTGTGATTTTACGCCTTCAATGCCAAGTCGTTTACCCGTCCACTGCTCGGCCCTGGGATCCCGGTGCTGCACAAAAAATAATTCATTATAACTGCTGTCGCCGTCATTCTGCATGTCTTTAAAAATCAGCAGCATGGCATTAGGTTCCTTATATCCCGAAAAATAAAAAAGATCCGGATTGGGATGGTAGGTGTAGTTGACGTCCCTTGAAAAAACCTCCTCCGGATAGGCAAAAATCACTGCGACAGAATTTGCCGGCATAAGATCCCGGAAAGCCTGTCTTCTTGCCGCATGAAAGGCCGGAGATAAATAATCAGCCGGAAGATTTTCAGCAGCATTATCCGTTTGCGAAAAAACAGCCAGCCAGCCAAGTCCGGAAAAAACGATGGTTAAAAAATACCTGCAGCATTTGAGCATGGTGGCAAAATAGTTATTAGTGATTGGGGTTTCGCAACAATTTCATGCATTACTATTAAATATAGCGCAAACCGCGTTAAAATTGTCAGGGATCAATGAATTTCTGACCCCACCGGGTTCAGTCATCTATATTCATATGCACGACTTTGCCCGAAAGATCCAGGAAAAAGACAACATAGACAGGTTCCGGAATATCCCTGGGTTTTATCCTGTAGAGGTAAATGCTCTGAACCCCGTCTCCAAAAATATCGGCCTGGGGTTTTTGCATTTTAAATGCTTTTATAAAACTAAATTCTGTGATGTTGCGGAACAGATCCAGATCTTCTTCTTTTTGGGGATAATACAGCAGGTGAAGTTCCCTGGACATTTTTCTGGTCGTGTCGATATTCAGTCCCAGTTCTTCATAAAAACTTTTGAGTAGTAATGTGCGTACGGTATCCGGATCTGCGACGGAATCCATCTGGGAAGCTCGTTTATAATCAGGATTGAACAGTCCGACAATATCTTTGGCAATCTCATGAACCCCCGCCCCGTGCAGGTTACAGAGGATGATGATACCCACATGATCTTCGGGATAAAATTCCATTACCGAATTGAATCCGGTTCTGAATGCTCCAGTGTGCGAAATCAGGGCGTGATCACGATAAGGTTCCAGAAACCATCCGAAGCCATATCCCTTTTTACTACTGTCATTCAAAAACCCGGGCGTAAACATCATCTCAAGGCTGGTTTTCTTCAGCAGGGAACTATCCTGCAATGCTGTATACCATTTGAGCAAATCGTTGACCGTGGTCAGCACGCCCACATCGCCCCGCATTTGCGCAGCAGCCGATATCTGGCGGCCGTGAACAAGTTTTTGATTTTTCAGCCGATAGCCCGCTGCCTTGTTGAGTATGATGGCCTCCGGGTTGTCGATGCGCGAATGGGTCATGCCCAGCTTATCAAAAATCCGATGTTTCATAAAATCAGGGTAGGATTGTCCGGATACTTTAGCGATGATCAATCCGAGAACAAAAGGCCCGCAACCATAACTCCATCCCTCCCCGGGTTGAAATTTCAATGGGGCATTTTTCAGTGATGTAAAAAAAGCACTGTCGCTTTTATTTGTGTAGAAAAAATTATCATCCTCATCCCAGTCGTCGCGCAGACCTGCGGAATGATTCATCAGGCGTCGAATGGTTATTCCGTTCCAGCTGACGGGCAGGGAATCAAAATATTTCCCAACGGGATCATCGATACCCAGTTTACCGTCCTCCATCAGCAGGAGGATACCAGCGCAGGTGAAGGCTTTGGACATGGATGCGATGGAGAACAGTGTACTATCGGTTACGGGTACCTGAAAATCCAGGTTGGCAAAACCATAGTTCGCCTTCTTCAGGACCAGCCCGAATTTTACCACGGCTATCTGCAATCCGGGAATCTGCCTTGCTTCCATTGCTGCACGTACTGCGGAATCGATCCGGAAGGAAATATATTGGTTTTGCGAATGGGCAATATATATTGCGCAGGAGAGGCATACAAGGATTAAAATTCTTCTCATGTTAAGGTTTAGTGTTTAAAGAAACTCAGGACCGAAGTGATCATTGCATTTTAGAATGATTTTCCAAATTTTCAAATTTCCAAATTCCCAAATTTTCCTCCTAGCTTTGAAACCGTCCCGATACCTAAATGTAATCAGTAAAAATAAATGCCGTCCATCATGAGTGCCCTTCAGCCGGAAATCAGACGGGTAAATGTGATTCGGTATATCACGCCGCTCAGGGAAGGCGGGTCGCTGCCGGCCATTGCGGAAGCAGATGATCATTTTCTATATGTCCTGAAATTCCGGGGTTCAGGCCAGGGTGTCAAAACCCTGATCGCCGAACTGGTTGGCGGGGAAATTGCCCGGGCGCTGGGGCTTCGTGTTCCGGAAATCGTATTCGCAGGTCTGGACTCAGCATTTGGCCGCACAGAACCTGACGAGGAAATACAGGACCTGCTCAAAGCCAGTGTGGGACTGAATCTCGGCCTTCATTACCTCTCGGGTGCCATCAGTTTTGATCCACTCGTAACACCCGTGGATGATGGGCTGGCCTCGGCCATCGTCTGGCTCGATTGTCTGCTGATGAATGTCGACCGCACTTCGAACAATACAAATATGCTGGTATGGAATAAGGAACTCTGGCTAATCGATCACGGGGCTTCTTTGTATTTTCACTATGCACCCAAAAACTGGGAGTTGAAAGCAGAAACGGCATTCATACAGGTGAAAAACCACGTATTATTGCCCTATGCTTCGAGACTCGGGGAAACGGATGCGCGTTTTCAAACCCTACTGACTGCAGAAAAACTGAAAAATATCGTATCACTGATTCCCGACGAATGGCTGAATGCTACGGGCCAGTCCATTCCGGATGCGAGGGATATGTATTTTCGGTTTCTGAAGATCCGGACGGCTTCATCAAAAATATTTATAAAAGAAGCGGAACATGCCAGAGCAGCACTCATTTGAATACGCGGTAATCCGTGTTGTGCCCAAAGTGGAACGGGAAGAATTCATGAATGTGGGTGTGATCGTCTATTGCCAGTCCCTGTCGTTTCTAAGCGCCGCCTTTTACCTCGATGAAGTCAGGCTGCGCGCGCTTTCATCCGATATGGAAATGGAAGAAATAAAAAAACACCTCGACGCTTTCTGCGAAATATGCAAGGGCGGCCCAGCAGCGGGGCCAATCGGCAGGCTGGACATGGGTTCCCGGTTCCGTTGGCTCACCGCAACACGCAGCACGGTTCTGCAGTGTTCCCGGGTACATCCGGGGCTTACCGAAGATCCAGCGGTTACGCTGAAAGACCTTCACGCGCGCCTGGTGCGTGAACAATAAAAACGCTCTCCCATTATTCGGGAAACGGTTATCTTAGTGTCCCTTTCTAAATTAGTGGCCCTCAAAAAAACCCATATGTCATTCAAACGATTTCCTGCCTTTATTTCCCTGTTATTGATCCTGACTAACCTTCATGCCCAAACGCCGGACATCAAAAAGAAAGTAGATCAGCTCATAAGTCAAATGACGCTCGACGAAAAAATCGGGCAGATGACCCAGATCACGCTTTCGATTGTGGCCAAAGGAGGCTGGAGTAATGAGGACGGGTCACCGGATCCGGAGTTGCTCAAAAAAGCCATTCAGCAATACAAAGTGGGTTCCATCTTAAATGTAACCGCCCATGCAGTTTCGGTAGAAAAATGGAGATCCGTACAAACCGAAATACAGGATGAAGCAAAAAGAACCAGACTGAAAAT
>JBGPBW010000345.1:0-3956 GCA_041481385.1 Puia sp. | reverse complement strand
GTTGCAAGTTGAGTCATGCTTACATTTAACGAATATGTTTTAAGACATCCGTTTGCTGCTGGAGTAATAGAAAAAGCCGTAGTTCCTGTAACGACTCCCATATTAAACACATAGGATTTGTCTGAAAGATTGATCTGAATATTTGTTCCAATCTGAGTTACACTTCCAGAAATATCTCCGCAAATTGGATTAATGGAAAAGGTGTACCCGTCCACAACTGAGGCATTCTGAGGAATAACACCTGTAGCTGCTGTGCAGCAGTTACAAGTAAAGCCTCCTATCTTTTGAATTTCATCAATAAGACCTGGGACATCAACTCCGGTAAGAGGCTGAAGAATTCCCATTACCACCAGAGCCAACTTTGGGTTGATCAGCATTATTTTCTTAGTGGCGCTGTTTACATCCACGCAAGTTCCGTTTTCCACATCGTCGATCAATTTCTGATACTCGCATATCAGTGGCATGAGGTCGATATTGCATAGTACGGCGAATGTTTGAATTATCTGATATTTTACAACGATTGAAACGTTGTTACCCTGATCGTAACTGTATGTAGATGCAGCAAGGAACTGATAATTACTGGATGAGTAACTGATCGGAACCATCGCCGTTGAAAAACTTGAAATCTGGAAAGGGGCCGGAATAGTATAAGTCGGATCCAGCGGGTAAACGACTTTCAAAATAGAAGACGTTTGAACCCCGGAAGATCCTTTATAAGAAACGCTTGTCTGGTCCTGAAAGAAAATACGAGCCTGTTCACAAAGCACCTTTACGTTTACATTTGCAATCCCGTAAGTATTTTGGGAACCTTGTGAATTTCCAGTAGGGCGACATATTGAAGCTGACTTATCAAGTTCAAAAACATGACCTACGCTATCCTGAGCGAATAAAGAAAGTGTATACGGTGCCCCGCTGAATTCTATACTATTATACGGCATAGGCCACGCATCAGTCAGCGTCAAGTTAGTCCATATTCCCACTTCATCAGGAGTTGTAGGAGACCCCGTGTGAATTGGTGTTCCAGATGGGCTAAAAACAGTAACCCACCATGTTACGTTTGCAAGATGCGGACCGGTAGATTGATTTGTAATAGAAATCAATGGCGACGCATTCGATATATCGAAGACTACCAATGCTTCCAAAACCGAAATATCGGGCGAAACTACATTCATGAGTAATTATATTTTTTTACCGGATGCGTAAATATTCTTTCGACATCCCATCCAGACCTAAGCCTACCTCGTATGGTAACTTGATTAATTCCCAACCTTTCAGCCCATTCACTAACACATAAAGACTCTCCATTATAGGTTAGAATTCTGTTATCCCCTCTATTCCTTGCATTATTCTTAGCTGTTACAAAACAACAGGTATTTGGACTATATAACTTTCCTGGCTTAATATCTGATTTAATATCCTTATCAAGTTTCAACCTCTCACCTCTACACCATCCGTTATTTATGGACCAATCGTAAAAGGATTTGAAATTACTTCTCCATTCATCACAAATTACCGCCCCCTTTGCCCCGTAATCACAATAATTAATTGCTTTCGGATTTTCGCACCTTTGTATCATGTTCTCCCAAACGCAGTAAAGTGGATGCTTGTGTAGGCCGTGCAGAACCCTCATTCCGCCACCACTGCGATTGCATCCGCATGATTTGGTATGGCCTGAGATGACGCATCTAAGCCTTCCAATAAATTCTTTACCACATTCGCATGAGCATAAAACCAATCTACCGTCTTTTTTTGTCCACGGCAGATCCCTTATAATGGTAAGTTTATTAAACTTTTCTCCAATGAGATGATCAATATTTTTTCTTGCAGCGTTCATGTCTTTAAAAAATAAAAGGGCATCATCTTTTCGACTTTGCCCCTTGTTTATTTAACCCATCCCCACAAGGGAGATTCATTTATTTTAACTTGATGGTCCGATTCTGGCCACTACCACACAAATACTATCGTTCAGCGCCCCGCCAGTTGCTATCAATGTAAGTCCGTCTGGTGTTGCCGTCCATGTTATCGTTGCGCCCTGAGTCCAGTTTGCGTTCAAAAATGCAAGTAGCAAAGTCACTGTCGCATATCCAGAACCACTTGCCGCCGCAAACGCAACGTTGTTGTAAGACCCATAAGGAAAGAACGTATCTGAAACTCCATACACATTCGGTATTCCAAAAAGCGCCTGAAACTTACCAGTCGCAGCATTTACAGGTACATTACAGAACTGTTGGCAAGGTGCAATCAGCGGCAAAAACGCTCCATCAATACCCGGCATTGGCGTTGACGCCGATCCGCAACACGTATTACAAGAATTTAAGAACTGGTCCTTGGTGCCATAAATCCACCAAGTATTGTTATTCATCTTATCGTTCACGGTAAAAACCGGGAAACTATCGAAAGTCGGCTGAGGTACTGTAACACTGTTATTGTCCCTCATCAAAATGAACTGCAGCTTAGTAAAAATTCCATAATCCTTTACCGGTACCGCCCAGTACCCTATATCACTTGGAATCATGTTCCTACATGGTACGTTGAGCGTTTGACCGATAACCTGAATTCCTGCTTCGGTGGTTTCAATGAACTGTTGATTGTTGAATTGAACCACAAGGCACGGAATAAGGATCGTGGCAATTTGTGCATCAGCCATTTATTTTGATTAAGCCGATTGATTAATTATTACTATCTGTGCGCAGAGTACATCAGTTCCAGGACCCGCTGCCTGGGTTACAATGGCTGTCTTATTATCTGCACTCAATGTCCATGTACCTACTGCAGCCCAACCGGTAACGGCGGTATTCAGGAATGTAAGCAGCAATGCTGGTGTTGCATAACCGGCGACGGCTGCTGCTGGCAGCACAACTCCATTGAAAAATCCGTATGGATAGAAATTCTGACCGAGTGACTGGTTTGGAATTCCCACGTTACCGAAATAAAGACCTACTGCATTGTTCTGCTGATTACAAAGGGTTTGACATGGAGACACATTCACAGGAGGTATGAGAGGGAGCGCAGCGCCACCACCGGAGGCGGTATTATACTGAGCCACAGTCCCTAAAACGTACATATAATCGTAACCTCCAGGGAAATTCAAACTCACTCTGAAAACGGCGAAAGCCTGCGGTAAAGGAACGGCATTCACTCCACCAACAGCCGGGTTGTATGGAAGGTACCTGAACCCCGCAACAACTCCGTCATTAATGGGTACCGCCCAGTAATCTCCGTCTATCGAAGCATTGGTGTTGCTCGATCCGGGGACCGGAATATCTGAGACAATAACTCCGATACCCTGGGATAATATGCTACCGCCAGATTTGTAAACTCCGGCGTTGCCAATATAATCCTCGTTATTTTTTCTGAGTACAAGACCAGTTAAGTATGCGGGCATGTCTTTCGATTTTTATTTTTAAAAGTTACTTTTTTTCTTTTGCTGCTTCCAGTTCGGCCCTGAATTCAGTGTATGCTTCGTTTCCATCTCCGGTTTTAAACCAGTCGGCGGCTCTGCTAATTTTTTCGTCCTGCTTCATCTTTTCAGATCCCAGTGACTTGATGATCTTATCCTTATTTGCGTACATGAATACATTACCATCAAATTTCACCACATTCAGTTGCAGGGCATGGGTAATCTCTGTCTGGGTTACCTGTTCCCATTTTTCTACCGCCTGCATGAATTTGTACGGAGTCGTCTTCGCAAAGGCGATCAGCGATCTCAGTTTTGTTGCATAGGTATCGGCAAATACGGTGAACAACTGGCAAAGTCCGTCAATTTTTTCTTCATTATACCTGTACGACTTGTCGCCATTTTTCTGAGAAAGTTTATTCAGATAAATTAAGCAGTCGGCCAGTGCCACATCGTCTTCCATTTCTTCTTCGGCTTCCTTATCTTTTTCGATAACCCGGTAAACGGCAGTAGCCTTTGTTGACAGATCAGGATTTGATTCGTTATAAAAAGAGTCTTT
>JBGPBW010000344.1:0-3960 GCA_041481385.1 Puia sp. | reverse complement strand
CGTGCTGGCCGCCGGCAAAATTCGTCGACATGGTGCATTGGTATGGCGGAAACTTTGATCCGGTGCTGATGGCGCGTCCTGCCTGGTGGCGTGCGACGATCTGGATCGACGCTTTGTTTTTCGGACCTTTTTATGCATTCGCAATTTATGCTTACATCAAAGGAAAAAACTGGATTCGTTTTGGCAGCATAATCTGGGCGTCTGTAATGCTGACCAACGTTACCATCATCCTGTTCGAAGAAGTGAGGGGAGATCATGCCTCGCCCCAACTGATGCGCGTATTTCTTTCTAATGCGGCCTGGGTGATTTTCCCTTTAATCGTACTCTATCGCATGTGGCGATCTGTGACTCCGTTTACTGCATCTCCGAATAAAAACGAGCATCTACCCATATGACTTTAAAGGAAAAGTACGGACCCATAGCGCTTGTTGCCGGTGCATCTAAGGGACTCGGTGCCGCATTTGCTCACGCTCTGGCCCGGGAAGGATTGAACCTGGTCATTGTTGCCCGGGATAAAGAGCAACTCGAATCCATGTCCACTGAGCTGGCCAGCCGGTATGCTATTGGTGTATGGCCCGTATCCTGCGATCTGAATGATCCGGATGCGATTGAACAGATAGAGAAAGTGGTCGGAGACCGGATGATCCATTTCCTCGTATATAATGCAGCGCGGCCTTATATTGGTTCCTTCCTGAATAATCCTGTATCAGAACATCTGCATATTGCCGGGGTTAACATGCTGACGCCTTTAAAGATGGTCCATCATTTTGGAGGCCGGATGGTGAAAGAAAAAAGAGGGGGTATTATTTTAATGTCCTCATTGGCCGGCAATCAGGGATCGGGATTTCTTTCAACCTATGCCGCCACCAAGGCCTTTAACCGGATACTTGCAGAAAGTCTTTGGTATGAATGGAAAACAAAAGGCGTGGATGTGATCGGATGTGTTGCAGGCTCTATTTTGACGCCCAATTATATCCAATCCAATCCCAAAAAAATCAGCCGGTTCGCACCCAAACCCCAATTACCGGAGGATGTGGTGAAGGAATGTTTTTCAAAAATGGGAAGGGCTCCTTCTTTTATCAGCGGAGGATCCAATAAAATCGCCTGTTTTTTAATGAACCGGGTCTTTTCAGTCAGGAGAGCTGTCAATCTCATGGGAAACACGACCAGAACCATGTATGATATAAAGGATTGAGTCAAGGGTCGCATTCATTTTCAGTTATGGATGGACGTTATATGATGTAACGGGGTTTCAAAAAAACGTACCTTCATCGAGACCCGGCTAAAAGGGTAGTACATGTTTTTAAACCGGTTCATCAGTTCCCTGGTCTGTTGTTTATTTGCTTCAATCCTGCTGGCACAGGGTCCCGGGGAATTCCAGGCAGTTCATTTTAGTTCCGCCCATACTGCATTTCCGGATACAGGACGTGCCAATGGCCATCTGTATGATAGCGTTTTGTATAAGGCGGCGGATCATTATTCCGACAGTTCTGTTTTACTGATCATTCCTAAACAATTGGAAAACAGCAAGACTGTTGACCTGGTATTCTGGTTTCATGGCTGGCGCAATAATATTGATACGGCAGCAGAATATTATAAACTCACCAGACAATTCATCGCATCCCGGCGCGATGCCGTTCTTGTTTTAGCCGAAACCGCTAAAAATTCTCCCGATAGTTATGGAGGCAAACTGGAACAGCCGGGTATGTTCCGGCTACTGACTGAGGATGTGTTACATGAATTGAAAAAGGGAGGTTATATCTCAGATCGTGCGAAGACCGGAAATATCGTGCTGGCGGGGCACAGTGGTGCATTCCGGGTCATTGCCTACATATTGCAAAACGGACAGATGCCGGTGCTGGAGGTATTTTTATTCGATGCTCTTTACGCAGAGGTTGATAAATATCAAAACTGGTTAAATCAGGATTGGGCTCATCACTTCATTCATTGGTATACCAATCATGGAGGGGGTACTGATGAAGTGAGTAATTTTATGATGATGCAACTCAAAAATTATTCTGATCATTTCATGCTTACTGAAGAAGTAGGTTTAAAACCAAAAACGATAAAAGACAATTACATTTTATTTGTGCACAGTCTTCGGGAGCACAATGATATCATCAACAACCCGGATAATTTTCAGTTATTGCTTGAAAACAGTTTTGTTCTGCGGCCGCTTAAATGAGTCGGCCCTTCCAATGCGTGAATAGTTTTCCAGCGATCATATTTTTGAAGTATTATTGAGTAGGTTTGTCTGAATTTATGCCTGACCGGTACAATAACCTGAACGCGGCCATCGCCATTGCCAGAGCAAGCCTGGTTTCCATGCTGAGGAGTCCGACAGCTGTAGTTTTCTCGATTCTGTTTCCCATAATATTTATTGTTGTTTTCGGTTCGATGGTGGATAACGCCAGCCTGAAAATGAAGATCGCTTTTACACCGGGCAGTGATACCAGTAATATCGTATACCGTATGATTACCGGAATCAAAGCTATTCAGCCACAAAACCAATTGACATCTGAAGGCATGCAGGATGCACTTAAAAAAGGACAGATCACCGCGATTGTGGGCATCATAAATGATTCTGCAGAAAAATTCCGGCCTCATTATGCCGTTCAATTGACGACTGGCAGTGCAGCAGCAGATAAATTTGCCATATTACAATCGGTTATTGAGGAAGCGATCTACAGGCTCAATGAAAAGTTGTTTCCTCAAAATCAGACCGCGGGTTCGGTAACCGTAAACCGCATCCCGGGAAGGGTTTACCAGCAGATCGATTTTATCCTGCCCGGTCAGCTGGGATTTTCCCTGCTGATGGCCGGTGTATTCAGTTCGGCTTTTTTATTTTTTAATCTCCGGCAAAGCCTCGTGCTCAAGAGGATCTTTGCAACACCCATCACCAGGAGTTATCTGATCCTGGGTGAATTGATCAGCCGGCTTCTTTTCCAGGTGATCGGATTTGTTATTATGATTGGTTTAGGTCACTATGCATTTGAATTTACCCTGGTCAACGGACTGATCACTTTTTTGGAAATGTTATTGTTTTCTATTTTTGGACTGCTCATTTTTATGGGCATCGGTTTTATCATCAGCAGTCTGATCCGGGATGAAGAATCTTTGTCGCCGGTGGCAAATACAATCACTTTGCCGCAAATACTGTTATGCGGTCTTTTTTTTCCCATCGAAAATTATCCGCACTGGCTTCAGTCGTTTTGTAAAATTTTGCCTTTGACGATATTGGTGGATGGATTCCGGAAAATAGCTTTTGAGGGCATCCATATCATACAAATGCCCATGCAGGTGTTGGGGCTTTTCTGCTGGACGGTTTGCATCGGTATCATTACCGTAAAGGTTTTCCGCTGGGAGTAACCGGGTCAGACGCAATGTAATTTACATATGGTGGAGATAAGCGGCGCTGGGTTCTAATTTTGCATAATCCATTTCTACAAAATAATTCTTTACACCACCTGTTTTTGCTGCAACGAAATATTCTTTCCAGTCAATAATTCCCTGACCGAGTACTGCTTCTTTTTTGTCAGCCGTCCAATCAGATAAATGTGACGAAATGAACCTGCCGGGATATTTATTGAAATAGGTTGACGCTTTGTATCCCAGGTTGATCACTTCCGTCTGGAATTGCATTTTCACCAGGTCTGGATCAAAGCGGCCCATCAGTGCATCGTAAATCAGCTGGTTGTCGAGCATAGCAAATTCAAAATCATGATTGTGAAATCCCGCCTGCATGCCTGCTTTTTTTATTTTAGCTGCTGCTATATTCAGTTTATCAGCAGCTGCCAGATAATCATTCAGCGTTGCTGTTTTCGATAGCCAGAATGTGGAACAGATCATTTGGGAAAGGCCGAGCTGATTAGACCATTCAATCCGTTCATCCAGATTGTCGTTGAGTTCCCCAAAACCAAAATGACAACTGGGACAGCTAAGTCCGGAGTCGTTTATTAT
>JBGPBW010000343.1:0-4026 GCA_041481385.1 Puia sp. | reverse complement strand
CTCGATGATTTTTCTGCCGGATTCAAATTGTTCGGGTAATTTGAGATGGGTTCCGAGTTCGGCAACTGGTTCATCCACCGTAAATCCGGGATTGTCTGTAGCAATTTCGAATAGTACACCACCCGGCTCCCGGAAATAGACGGAGTAAAAATAATCCCGGTTTATTTTAGGCGTAGGCAGTAAACCATTTTCGAGTATTTTTTCCCGGACTGCCATTTGGATCGACTCATCCTTTACCCGAAAAGCAATATGGTGATTCGTTCCGGCTTTATTGCGGCCGGATTTTCCGTCAGGCTCTTCCAGCAGGTCAATGATATTTGCGGTGGGAATGGCGTCAGTAATAAAACGGTATCGGTTGGCCGCCTGGGATAACAGCCGGTATCCGAAGATATCTGTTAAGACCCTGGCTGTTTTTTCTATTTTGCGGAGGGTTAGCGTTGACTGGCAGAATCCTTTGGTCGCATGTTCTGAATTAATATCTATTGTTTCCCATCCCTTTCTTGAATCGGTCAGCGTCGGTACGACCAGTGTAAGGGCCAATCCGTCCGGATCAGCAAAAGGAAGATGGGTTTCTCCGAATCTTTCCATTTTTTTATCCACGGGCACATTGAATTTCTTAAATCGTTCTTGCCAGAATTCCAGGCTCCCGGGACTAACGGAATAACTGATCTCCGTAGCCATGCCTGTGCCCGGATACCCCTGCCCAATGCCTTCCCAAGGGAAAAAAGTGAGGATGGTGCCCGGAGTACCTTCTTCGTTCCCGTAATAGAAATGGTAGGTTCCGGGGTCATCAAAATTGACTGTCTTTTTCACCATTCTCAATCCCAGGACACCGGTGTAGAAATCATGATTACGCTGTGCATTATCTGAAATGGCTGTGATGTGATGAAGCCCTAAAATTTGCGCGGACATATACCTGTTTTGAATTTGAACGTTTATAAAATGTTGGGTTTTAAATAGTCTTTTTTTCAGAAACTTCAGTGCCTGAAGCCGGATCGATTCCCGTCAGCACAACGTATTCGATGTTTGGCGAAAACAGGGTTCCCCCATGTAATTGAAGATAGATTTTAGAAAATATAACCTGTTTCTGATTGATCATATTGTAAATATGGAATTTATGATCAGGTCCTTTCATTAAATCCAGAACATATTTTTTATTGGCCAGGAACCGGAGTTCATAGTGCTCTTTAGTGATATGTTTGGTTTCCAGTCCATACGCACGTTTACGCTGTATTTCGGTTAACTCCTCACGTTGCCCATGCTCAGCATAACAAATCCAAAAAATATGTACCGGTTCAACAGTATCCATCACTCCATCTTTAAAATTCAATTCGTAGATAACCGTATTGGTATTTTGTGACCTTTGGAGAAAAAATAACTGACTGGGATTACCTGAAGGCGTGGGGAACTTTAAGCTGTCCTGCGAATAGGCTTTGGGTATGATAAGAATAATTCCAAAAACCAGGCGGGTCATTAAAAAAATAAACGTTTTCATAAAACCATCTTTTTTATAGTTTATTGAGTATTTAATTCAGGATCGTTCCTTTTCACATACAGCTCGTCTATTAAAATAATCATGATTGAAAGAATCGGAACGGCCAATATAATTCCTAACACACCACACAGAATGCCCATGATTAACTGACTCATGAAAGTAACGGCAGGAGGGAGGTGAATAATTTTCTTTTGCACCAGGGGTATCACAAAACTTCCGACAATGGTTTGAGAGCCAATATAGGTCAGGGCAACGATAACCGCTGTTTTTGTGCTGATCGTCAAGCCCATCAGCACGCCTGGAATCATAGCGATCATCGGACCGAAATTGGGGATAATTTCCAGCATTCCGGCAAACAACCCCAATACGATCGTGGCCCGTAATCCGATCAATGCTAAACTGCCTGCAAGCAAAATAGTAATGAGCACCATGGAAATCAGGATGCTTTTCAGCCAGCCTTTCAGCGCGATACTGATCCGGAGTAGAATTCTTTCACCGGTGTTTTTTTTATTTCGTGGAAAAATGGAAAGGATTCCTTTTTTATACAGGGATGGGTCAGCTGTAAAGAAAATGCCAAAGAACAAAATGATATACAATTCGCCCACAACGCCAAAACTTGTGCTGAATAAGGTCGACAGGGTATCCAGCAATTTTTGAGAATTATCTCCCGAAGAATATTTAAGTATTTCTTGCCCAATAGTTGTATGGGAAAGCTTTTCCCTGGCTGTATTGATGGTATTCGGCAGGGCATCACTTAATTCGGCAGCCTGCCGCTGAATAGTGGCTCCAATTAACCAGATTAATAAGACCAGTAAGAGAAGGGTTCCGGCTATGGAAATAAAGGAAGCTAACTTCCTGTTTAATTTTAATTTCGTTTCTAAAAATTCTGCCAGTCCCTGAAAATAGACCGCAATCAAAACGCCCGCAAATGCCATGAGTATAATATTGAAAGCGATTCGAAGGATCAACAGCATGGTAATAAACAGACAAATGATCGCTGTGGTTTGCCATACTTTAGCTGCAGAGGGCAACTCTTTTTTACCGGAATTATCAGATAGATTTTCCATTTGGTCCATTAGTTGATAAATGTTATTCTTCTTAAAGATTTCACATCATGGTTTTTGAGAGATTTATACTTTAAGGCGAGAATAAAGTTAAAGATGCCTCCAACGACAAATATCAGACTCGCAATTATCCGAAGGCTTATGAATTCCCGGGCGGGGCTGTATAGTACCCCGAAGACCAATATCAGATCTGCAATGCCACCAGCCAGTATCCAACCCCAGCCCGGCAACTTTATTTTTTTGAGATCAAGGGCGGTACCCACCATAAAGACTGCTCTTAACATGACCCAGAAACCGAGAACAAAAGGAAGCGTGATCTCAGAGGCAAAGGAAAAGATTAAAAGTGATATCCCGATCAGGATCTCGAAAATTCCTGCGGTGAGCGTCCAACTTCCCTTATTCTTTTTTTTTTCGACGGCTTTTATGATAATATGATAAACTCCTGAAAAAATGAGGACAGCACTGAACGCGCCATTTAAGGTGAGATAGCTTTCTGTTGGCTTAAAAAAAATTGCGATGCCAGCAGTCACCAGAAACAGGCCAATAATGATAAGCCCCCACCAGTATCTAAATTGAAGGGTTTTCATGAATAATCCAAACCGGATATTAATACCTTTTCAAAATTAACGGATTCCAATCCCGGCTCCAATAGACGGATTACGCTTATTGATGTAGCATATACTTTCAGGGGTATTCTTCAACTTCAGCTACGCAGACATGTTGATCAGGGAAGCAGCGCATGACTGACTGATTTTAGCAACCGCCATTTTGCGACAGGAAATAGAGTAAAAAGACAACGAAAAGCGATGAATATACATTGATCCTGCTAAGAAGGGATGCTAATTTTACCAACCACTAAAATGAAGCACATGGAATATTCTCAAGGCCGAACGCTGATTCTGATCCATGATGGCGAAATATAACTCTGGGAACTCAGGAAAATTTACATGAACAATATATTTCTTAACAATTAAAATCAAAAAAAAATGAAGGTAAGTAACGAAGATTTACAAAAAGACGTTCAGGATGCCATTAAATGGGAACCGTTACTGAACGCAGCGGAAATTGGCGTGATTGCCAAGGATGGCGTGATTACGATGACCGGCACTGTTGACAGTTATGCCAAGAAGTTAGAGGCGGAAGACGCGGCTAAAAGCGTAAAAGGCGTAAAGGCTGTCATCGTAAAACTTGACGTGAAGTTAAGTAGTGATTGGGCGAAAAAAGATGACAGTGAAATTGCGGACGAATTAATAAAAGCCGCTAAATGGAATTGGGATATTCCGAAGGATAAAGTAAAAATAAAAGTTGAAAATGGGTGGGTAACCCTTGATGGTGAGGTAGAATATTATTATCAAAAGGATGCCATAGAAGATCTGGTAGAAAATCATTCAGGGATAACAGGCGTGACAAACAATATCACCATTGAAGAATCTGAAGATCAGGTCGAAAAAGCAGATATCGAAAGTG
>JBGPBW010000342.1:0-4064 GCA_041481385.1 Puia sp. | reverse complement strand
AGTTTCAGTTCTTTGATGATCTCCAGGGCCTCATTTGCCGATTCGGTAGCAGCTACTTTATATCCATCCCGGTATTTATTCCGGATATCCCTTTGTATGGCGCGCAATACCTGGGTGTCGTCATCAACTATAACTATATAAGGAAGTTTCATCTCTGATTTTTATTTCTATGACCGAATGGTTCTACATTGTTTTCCAGGCAAGCGGAAGGCAAACCGTAAACTCCGTTCTCCCCGGTTCTGACTTCACTTTGATCTCACCGTTATGGTGTTTGATGATTCTGTTTACTATGTCCAACCCGATCCCTGTTCCCTCTCCCACTTTCTTTGTGGAGAAAAACGGATCGAAGATGCGCCCCAGGTTTTCTTTGCTGATACCGGCTCCATTATCAACAATAGAAACGGTAATATTTTTTTCATCACAGGAACTGCCAATGTTGAGTATTCCGTTTTTTTCCATTGCAAAAATGGCATTGTCGATCAGGTTGGTCCAAACCTGGTTAAGTTCTCCTACGTAGGCTGGCACTTCGGGCATATCAGAACAGAAATTCCTGATCACTTCAATATTTTTTTCCCTGATTTTAAATCCCAGGAGGGTAATGGTATTTTCAATATCCCGGTGGACGTCGGTGTGCTGCAGATCGTCGGCCCGGTCCATATGCACATGGGTTTTAATGGAGGTCACCAGTGTGGAAATGCGGGCAGATGCATCAGCGAGGTCTTTGATGACCCGCTGAGAGGCTATTAGATTTTCCAGCCAGGGTATGACCTTTGCAAAAGATTCCGTTCCCAGACTCCCCCGCATGGTTTCCAGTTCCGCAGTGGTAAATCCGTATTCTGAAAATGTTTCTGCGGATTCCCTGGCGGTTATTCCGTTATGTTCCAGCCAGTCTTCAATCTCATCCTGGTCGTTCAAACGTTGAAGCGTTGATCGTTTGGATTTTTCTTCCAGATCGTTTTCCGTTTTTTCAACGATCTTCCTGATATGATGAATATGTTCCGCCGTCAGGTTGGATTGCAAGAGTCCCTGGGTCAGTTCGTAATTTCGGTTCAATCTTTTCGTCAGTTCACTGGAAATACCACTGATGGCCGCAGCCGGATTATTGAGTTCATGCGCAATGCCGGCAGCCAGGTTACCCAGGGCGTTCACTTTTTCATATTGCAATTGCATCGTAGCAAATGCCCTCGCCCTTTCGGTCATATAACCGATCAGCTTCTGAATGAATTCGGGATTCAGGTGTTCGAGTTCCGCAAAATGCTTCTTATGAATGCGTAACGTTTTAACCTCTCCGAGGGCATAGGAATAACCGGGATGGGTCTTCATCCTGGAATAGGGCATTAATCCCCCGATGCCGCCGGTTGTATGGTTATTCTCAAAGGTGAAATAATAAACCTGGCGTCCTTTTACATACAGGTAAAAAACGACCTTGCCTGCTAACATGATCCACATGATTTCTGCAGGGTCACCATATTTGGCAATCAGTTCTCCGTCAGTATAGGCACGATATTCCGAATGATCCAAAATCCATTGGAGATGCTCATCCGGCAGATCGCCCAGCGCAATCACATTTTTTAAATCATCAATGGTTACATATTGTATCACCTGATCCATGCATGTGTGATTTCAATAACCTTTACACTAAATTTGATCATTTGAAGATAAAGAAGTTAATGTATTTCCACTAGAAATTCATCTGGTGTACCGGCCGGTTTTACTATCTTTAGTATGTAAAAACTCACTATATCCCCAACCAACCGCAGCATTATGGATCGCTTTTTAATCATTTCCCAACACACACTCGAAGATTGCCGTTTGGCCGTCGAACATTTTGCCAAATACAATGCAGGTTTTCTAACGCAGTTCGAATGGGGTTGTTACGATAATGATCATCATGCTTATGCTTTTGTAGAAGCTGAAAGCCATGAACAAGCCCTCCTCTCCGTTCCTCCATTGCTCCGCCAAAAAGCAAAAGCCATCCGGGTTACTGAATTATCTCCGAAAAGTATCGGCAATAAACTACACAATTAGGTTTATAAGGAAGGTCGCGATATTTTTTTACAGGAATACTCTTTTCATAAACCAATAAGAAGCAACAATTGCGATAAGGATCGACGCCGGCCAGACTGCGAATTTCCTGTACTCTTTTCTTTTGCCAAATGGGACAATGATCAGTGCAAAAACACAGATGATAACGATCACCTGACCGATCTCGACACCTGCGTTAAAAGAAAGAATAGAGGTATAAAATTTATTTCTGGGCAGGCCGATCTCATTTAAGGCACTGGCGAACCCTAAACCATGGATCAGCCCAAATAAAAAAACAATCCCGATTCTCCATGGTTTAAGTTCACGTAGAAAGATATTTTCGATCGCGACAAATACGATGGATAATGCAATAATAGGTTCCACTACTGCGCCTGGGGCTACAAGTATACCCTTCATACTGAGGGCCAGAGTAACAGAATGTGCCACCGTAAATGCTGTCGCCTGCCAAAGTATTGTTTTAATACGGGTACTTAGCAGGCACAGGCTTGTCACAAACAGGATATGGTCCGCTCCAAGGGGTATGATATGGCGGACGCCCAGTTTAAGATAAAACCATACGACCTGTGTGTCCTGAGTTTTTTCCAATGCAAAGTTGATGGCATGTCCAAAAACTACGTAAGGAGATAAAATAGTCAGAACCACCAAAAACAAAAGGAAACGGTATGTTTTTGGTGGTTCCAACATTATAAGGGGATTAGGGATTTCCGACCCGGGCATAAATCAGTCCGGCATGGCTAAGTAATACCGGGTTCTTACTGTGGGTCCTCATAGCGGTCCGGAGGTAAGGAAGTGCCTGCTCATATTGTCTCTTGCAATAGTAAACCCAGGCCACCGTTTCATTAACATCAATATTATCAGGACGCCGGTTATACTCCAGTAGCGCATGCTCAAGTGCTTTATCATAATCTTTGGTTCTCAGATACGCGTAAGCCAGTTCCCGGTCAGCATAGTGCCCGATGTTTTCATTATTTAGACCGCTTTGCGAATCCTGACTAAGTTTGTCTATTACGAGATCCATCAGAGAATCAGCCCTTGCTTTTTGTCCGGCCAGATTATATACATCAGCCCATTCTTCTTTAATTGAATAATCGTTGATCATGGCATCTGCTTTTCTGTAAAATTGAATGGCCTTCGGATAATCTTTAACAGCAACCGCCAATCTGGCCAAACCGGTTAAAGCATAAGGATAATCCGGCCGCTCATCTAATGCGATTATATAATGCATCTCGGCGCTTTTCAGATCACCGGTATTTTCATACAATCGCCCCAACTGTACCCTGGTCCATTCGGTTGTTTCATCACCCTGGCCGCCTGCATTGACCGCCATTTTCATGGCTTCGATCGCGCCCGGATAATCGCCGTGAATCTCACGCAGATAGGAAATGCGCGCATAAGATCTGATGTCGGGTCGCACGGACTCCATTCTGTCGGCATTAATAACCGCCGAATCGTAATGACCCATTTCAACATCGCCATCCACCAGTAATCCATAGATAAATGCATTGAATGGATTCAATTTCCGTGCGTTCTCCGCAATCATCAATCCATCTGCGAAATGATGCTGGGATAAATAAATCATCGATTTATAAGTTAACGCTTCAAAATTCAGCGAATCCAGTTTCAGTACGCGATTAACACATTTCAAAGCCGCCTTGTCATAATACACGTAGTTACCGGTGATCCGCGCTTCCTGAATAAAAATCGTCGCAAGCGCCAGGATCGATTTCACATCTGCCGGATTCTTTTCTATCTTATCCCGTAATGATGCTGAATAATTAAGCATCAGTGCCCATTCGTTCGTCATGGACGACGTTGTCTTCCTTTCAAGTAATGGATCCAATTGATTTTCCCGGGAATGATTATGAATGAAAACGATCAGAACTATCGCCGTGAAAGCAACCGGAAATATCGCATACCCGTAAATTTTTTTCATGATGAAATGATTGAACTATTCTTTGACAACACGAATGCTCTGTTTGGCATTCCCGTTTCTGGTCGCATTGATAAAATACACACCT
>JBGPBW010000341.1:0-4086 GCA_041481385.1 Puia sp. | reverse complement strand
AGCGGGAGAAAAAGAGTGGGATTCACTTAACACTCACTCTACACGGGACAAAAGATTTAATAGTATCAATGAACTACGAGATGCGGGAGTTACGCAGGCAGTGCTGGAAAAACTGGCGGATGCGGATGCGTTTAATTCCATGGGACTGGATCGGCGCGAGGCTTTGTGGGAAATATCGACGGGAAATGACAGACCGGTCGCGTTGTTTGCTGGACAATCAGCTGCTGAACCATCAGAAGCTTCTGTCTCCCTGCCTAAGATGAGAACTTCCGAACACGTGCTTTTTGATTATGCCGCCACTTCGCTTTCCCTGAAAGCGCATCCCGTGAGTTTTGTACGGGAGAAACTATCTCTCCTGCGCATTCTTCCAACAAAAGACCTGGCTTCTTGTCGTGATGGAGATAATGTAAAAGTTGCCGGTTTGGTTCTCGTACGTCAGCGTCCGGGTACCGCAGGAGGAGTATGTTTTATTACCATCGAAGACGAAACCGGTGTATCCAACCTGGTGGTCTGGGAAAGTTTATTCGATGAATTCCGAAAAGAGATCCTTCAATCACGGTTGCTGATGGTGGAAGGCAAACTGCAGGTAGAGGGTGAAGTAATCCATGTGATTGTTCGTCGTTGTACAGATATGACCAAACTGCTGCGGCATCTTTCAGTTACGGCTGATGAGGCTCCGCCTGTTCTTACCCTGGCGCGGGGAGATGAAACGTCTATTCCAGCTCATGCGCAAATTATACCCGATCGGGAGGGTAAACAGGGAGATATATTTTATAAGGGAAGGAATTTCAGGTAGGGCTCTTTGAGGTTACAAATTGCAACTTCAAAAGAGATAAGGCCCAGGCGGGTATTTGTTGAGATCACAATCGTGATCTCAAAAGCTATTGCATACCCGTTATTTCCTTTTGAAAAAAGGGTTAAAGCACCAGACTGGTTTTCAATCACCACTTTTATTTTGTCCTGCAATTAATCGTTAAAATTCACTTATTGCAGAACATTACTTTCATGATCGTTTACAGGGCAATCTCTAACAACGAAAGACTGGATTATCTGAAACATCGAATATTCCGAACTACCAGTCACACGTTGGAAGCAAAACAATTTTTTATTTCAGAATCCGGTGCACAGGAATTAATAACACGATCCAGGATCAGCAAATTTTCTCCTCCTTATGTGTTCATTCTGGAAATTGATATAGATGAATCCTGTCTTTCAAAAATATTCTTTTATGACCAGCCACTTGATGGTCATGAGGCCTTGACCATACCCGATACCCATTTGCCAGATTTCAATAAATGTGTTAACTTGGTAATTGAGTATGAAATTGTATAAGTCATATAATTTCCGGGCCAAGATCAGCTTATTTAGTACCGAGATGGGCGGCCGTAAAAATCCTGTTTACAGTGGATACAGGCCGTCCTTTGGCTTCAATACTTCAAACTATTATTCAGGCCAGATCAAATTAATTGGTAAAAAAGTTTTAAGGCCCGGTCGGTCGTCGCAAGTTAAAATTGTGCTTCTGCCTGCAAGAACCATACGAAAGAACCTCAAGCCCAATGATTCATTCATTATCACAGAAGGTAATAAAATAATAGGTACAGGAGTACTCGAAAAGGTTGAATTGGAGTTACTTCCAACAATTCCACAGTTGCGATTCCATCCCATCAAAGATCCGATCTTTAAGAGGATTTTCTGAGTTGCCTGGATAAACAACTGGTAATCTTGCTGGCTAACTAATCTTCTTTATCCAAAGGCAGGTCTACAGTATCAAAAATCATCGTATTCACTGAAATATCGAACCATTCCTGAAATAGCGGATAAGTCAACTTAGGAAACAATTTTTCATTCGTATACCACCCCGAAAGTTCATTGATAAAAATAAAAGAATAATTCTTTCTTAGATATTTCTCAATGGCAGTTTCAATCACATCTTCTTCTTCATAATCCGGAACCAGGTATACATGGCAATCATGTTGAAGATCTTCAAGAGTCGCTCCATTGACAGGTTCAATCTTATTCATCCAGTCCAGAAATGGCTGCTTCGGTTTCATAATAACTGCACAACGATAAACAAGAGGAAATTGATCCATGGTGATTTAAATTCCAGAATATCTTCTCTCATCATCGTCAAAATGACAACGCACGGCATCAATAACAGCTTCTTTCAGTGCAGGAAGATTGTCGGCCTGAGTATATATGGATACTCCTAGTCCTTTAGCAATAAATCCGCCTTCCGGGCTTTCTTCCAACATAAAAATGATTTCTTCCATATCTGGCTATTTTGACAAATTTACTCTTTTTACGAAGGTCTGGAAGCCAAAAATCTCGTGATATTCAAAATCGCAAAAGGGAACAGGGAGATATTTATTATAGGGGGAGGAATTTCAGATAGGTCATCTTTGGGGTGCCAAATTGGAACCTCAGAGAATGGGTTAAACCAGATTCTTTATCAATCCATTCTATTTGTGATGCATTAAATGCGTGTTAAGTTGGGGAAATATATCCGGGAATAAAACGGCTGACCTCTTCCCGCAAAACCGTAATATTTGGGTAAGTTTGAAACAAAATCTTATATGGATCAGCTTCTCTTAGGAATCGGTACCCGCCTCCAACATTCGCAGCACGGTCCGGGCGTTATTGTCGCTGTTAAATACGCTACGTACCTTGTTTCTTTTATCAATTTTGGCGTAAAAGAAATAGATAAGACCGATACCCATCTTGAAGATATTATTCCCGAAAATGTCAGTGGTGAATTAGAAACCCATTCAGATATTGAGAAATCCCTTCTGAAAATCCTGCAATTATGGGGCGGCATCTCGGAAAATGTACCTCTTGGGGAAAAATGGAACAAAGGGATGATGCTTTTGCAGCCTAACGACAAAAGTCTTAAGCCAAAGGAAATTCCAATCACCGATTTCTTCCACAAAATCGTAATGCTCCGGGACAGACTCCGGGTTCTGGAACAAAACATTAATGGCAGCAAAAATCTTAGTGACGAAGAAAAGGTAAATATGCAGCAATATATCACCAGATGTTATGGGTCGCTTACCACGTTCAATGTATTGTTTAGAAATAAAGAACAATGGTTTGTGGGTGAGAAAGGTGGATCTTCTGATAAAGACTAGCCCGCCTCATCAAGTTTTAATTACCGCGTTCCCAACCTTCAATTTTCCGATATGGCTTTCTAAAAAATTCCAAGACTACTTCATTGAATTAAATCTCTATTTTTTTAAGTCTTCTACTATTAATTTCTTTTGCTTAAAGGTATTTATCAATGCTTTATCTCTAACTGTAGCGTCTGTACTATGGATCAACGCAAAGTATTCAGTAGGAACTACCTGCCACGATAAACCATATTTGTCTTTGCACCAACCACAAGAACCTTCCTCGCCACCATTGGCAGTAAGTGTTTCCCAATAGTAATCTACTTCTGCCGGGTCTTTACAATTCACTACAAATGATACCGCTTCATTGAATTTAAATAATGGGCCTGCCGCAAGAATGCTAAACTCCATTCCTGATATTTCCATTACAGCTGTTTCAAAGCTACTGGTATCACTACTTAAATCATTTGGTGGATTTTCAAATTTGCGATAATCTTTCAGCCTGCCGTCTTTAAAAATGGACAAGTAGTAATCTGCCACTGCTTTGGCATCTTTCTCTACCCATAAACAGGGTGTAATTTTTTGATTTGTATTAGCCATTGCTTCGGAATTTTTATTGTTTGAACAAGATCTTGTTAGTATGAGTAAAGCAATTATTGTTCGTCCGTCCCGCCACCATATTGCTAAGCCGCTTGTTGTGCGTTCGCGCTAGCAATGAGAAAGCTTTCTAATAGAACTTTTTTTCGCCAATGATGATCACTTTATCACCTATTTCAATAAATTTTCCAATTTCAGTTGCTGGTATATAGCAATTAACGGTTAAATAATAATGATGCCCATAATCATTCAGAGCAGACCATTCGGGTTGACTTGCTGCACGATGCCTAGCGAACGATTTTGGAAAGGCATGAATTACCTCACCGGTTTCGGGGTTACGGGTTGGAACAACACATCTTGCACGAGGGCTCATCCCAAACATGGT
>JBGPBW010000340.1:0-4094 GCA_041481385.1 Puia sp. | reverse complement strand
GTGGACCCGGACATAACTGTTGCAAAAACCCTGCACACAGATTTTTATACCGATCCGGACATATATAAAGAAAGCCGGAGAAAGATTTTTGGAGAAGGATGGCAGTTCATCGGTGATGAAAACCTGGTGAACAGGGAGGGCAGTTGTTATCCATTCAGTCTGCTGGAGCATTTTTTGGATGAACCCTTATTACTGACCCGGGATGCAAATGGGTTAATCCATTGTTTATCCAATGTGTGCACCCATCGCGGCACGACGCTGATCGCAGAACCCTGCCAGGCTGTCAATCTCCGCTGCCGGTATCATGGGCGCCAGTTCAGGCTGGACGGAAAATTTCTTTCTATGCCGGAATTCAGGGAGGTAAAAAATTTCCCTTCCAAGGAAGATGATCTCAATTCCTTACCCCTTTTCAAATGGGGATCTCTATTATTTGCATCTCTGAACGGGAATGCAAAACCTGAATCTTATTTCCGGGCGATGCAGGAGCGCTTGTCCTGGCTGCCCCTGCAGGATTTTGTTTTTAAACCGGAACTTTCCAAATCCTACGATGTGAATGCTCATTGGGCTCTGTATTGTGAAAATTATCTGGAGGGATTTCATATTCCCTTTGTGCATGCGGGCCTGAATGCGGTAATCGATTTCGGTAACTATACCACGGAGTTATTTGCTTCATCCAATCTGCAGCTGGGCATTGCCAAAAAGGACGATGAAATTTTTGAGCTTCCGGTTTCTTCACCTGATTATGGGAAGAAAGTGGCCGCCTATTATTTCTTCGTGTTTCCGAATATGATGTTTAATTTTTATCCCTGGGGCCTTAGCATTAACCTGGTTCAACCTGCTGGCATTAACCACACCCGCGTTTCTTTTATCACTTATGTCTGGAAAGAAGAGCTCTTTAATACAGGAGCGGGGTCGGGCCTGGACACTGTGGAAATGGAAGATGAAGAAGTGGTTGAAGCCGTGCAGAAAGGAGTTCGGTCCAGTTTCTATAGGCAGGGCCGGTATTCTGTAACCCGTGAGCAGGGTACCCATCATTTTCACCGACTGATTTGTGAGGCCATGAAATAAGGCCAGGCACCGGTCCAGTATCTATAAAATTACGCGGGGTGGAAAAATAACTGTATATGCAACAGGATTCAGCACTATTCTAGGCGTGCAATTCGATCCATTGGGTGGATTGTATGTATTGGAAAATACAACAGGAAATGATTTTCCAACACCCGGCACCGGGGACATCATCCGTGTGGATCCGGACGGTTCCGGTATGACCATTGTTTCCGGACTTCTGCTCCCGACAGCAATGACCTTTGGCCCGGATGAAAAGCTTTATGTTTCGAATTGGGGATTCGGACCACCGGCCATTGGCGGAGGTCATATTCTGCAAATCGATATAACCTGTGCAAAGGCGAATCACTTTAAGAAGAATAGTGGCAATGATTAATAGCATTAAGATTCTCCGTTCTGTAAAAAACCCCGCCCCTGCGGGGTTTTTATGTCGATGCGACCGTCAGATGGGACCGGAATTCCGTAACCCGGGAACAAAGTGCCCATCATTTTCACCAGCTGATTTGTGAAGAATTGAATAATGTTTATAATGCACCATGAAACGTTTTTTCCGCCTATACCTGATTTGTACTTTTTTTACACTCAAAGGAATTGCCCAGGCCGGAATTTTTCCTGATTATCCGTTATATAATCCGCCCGTCTCCCCCCGGGATGTTCCAATAAAAGGCAGTCCTTTACTTTTTGACAGCTCCTGGGCACACGCGAAAGTGGTGGCGGAAAACAACGAGGTGATTTCGAATGATTCGCTTTTATTTAATTTCAATAAATTAAATCAGAATCTACTACTGACCAAGGACTACCGGAAAATTTATGAGGTGGACAGGCGGGATTTTAAATCGGTCACTTTCTACTGGCGCGATTCTGTTTTCATTTTTGAACATGTTTTTGCAATCAATAAAAAGGATTTTTTCCAGGAACTCATCCGGGATGACAAGAAGTATTCGCTATATAAATTTATTCACACAACAATAAAACCGGTGAGCTGGCATAACAATGGATTAACAACAGAAGACCTATTGTATGATCAGTATGTAGATGATCCCGTATACTATATCATTTTTCCCGATAAGGAATATCGGATCTTGAATAAGATTAACAGGAAAACGATTGAAAAAGCCTTTATACTGAAGAAAGACAGCCAAAAAGTGAATGATTGGCTTAAAGGGAGGACTTATCCGACTGGTGAAGATATTCTTTGGAAGTTGATCTTAAGCCTCAATGGATAACAGGCAGGGGCTATGGTTCCAACGAAAAAAATATTACTTAAAAATCAATAACATGAACAGTCAGCCATTGGTGATCGAACAGGTGATCGATGCGCCCGCCTCAAGAGTATGGGATGCGCTCACCAAAAATGAACAAATGAAAAAGTGGTATTTCGACCTACCTGATTTTAAGGCAGTTCCGGGCTTTGAATTTAATTTTATTGCGGGAGCTAAGGGTGACGTGCAATACAAACATATTTGTAAGGTCACCCAGGTAGTGCCCAAAAAGAAATTGTCTTACTCCTGGCTCTATGATGGATATCCCGGAGATTCATTGGTCTCATTTGAATTATTTGAAGAAGGGAAACAGACAAGGCTTAAACTTACCCATGCAGGACTTGAGACTTTCGCTTCGTCGGGTCCTGATTTTGCCAGGGAAAATTTTGCAAAAGGATGGACCCAAATCGTAGGTAAGTCCCTGAAAGGATTTCTGGAAGCCGAACCGGCGAGGGCTTGAAGCCTCATGCCTCACGCTTCATGCCTCACGCCTTTTTAAGTTGAAGTATCGAATATTCAGTTTGTTCTTTCACGAGGGAATTACTAAGGACACCCAGACACTCAATCTGCAATTCAATGGTGTCATTGGGTAACAGCCATTGTTCGGCGTATTCCGGGTTGTTTAATTTTCCGGTTCCGTTTAATTCCAGGAAACATCCGGTACCGACCGTGCCCGATCCAATAATATCTCCCGGAAATATTTCTGCACCATATGAAGCCCGCGCGATCAATTCGGCAAAGGTCCATTCCATATCAGCAAGATTACCTGAGCTGACCGGTTGCCCGTTTACAGATGCTATCATTTTCAGATTCCATGATTTGCCGGTATGATTTTTCCTGCAAGGAACTTCCTTATTTGTTAATTCCCCAAGAGTGGCCAACCAGGGACCGGTGGTGCTGGCGAAGTCTTTTCCTTTTGCAGGACCAAGGTTCAGCAGCATCTCCTCCATTT
Source organism: Puia sp. (assembly GCA_041481385.1). Taxonomy (GTDB): domain Bacteria; phylum Bacteroidota; class Bacteroidia; order Chitinophagales; family Chitinophagaceae; genus Puia. The sequence continues at coordinate 815 of JBGPBW010000340.1, read as the reverse complement.
GCAGGGTACGTGCACTAAAATCATTTAGGATTATTAGTCCGGCTATATATTCATCTGCTTTTTCTACCGGAATATTTTTTCCTTTTTTGCAAATGACAGCAGCTGCCTCCAACTCAAAGTCCAGTTTTTTAAAATGATCCGGCATGCAATACACCGGACCGGGACCGAACACTGTATGATGGTTACCGAAATAAAAAACCGGAAATGCATCGAAGACCGGTGTCATTTCCAAACCGCGGTTTCTTCTCGCGGTTTCCACGTGCTGGCGAAAAGCATAACCATCCCGCAGAGAGGGGGGATTCGGCACCGGGGCAATGAGTTCCACTTCTTGCAAAGCGATTCCCTGGTTTTTCCATTTGACCGAATGATCAATTTCGATGGAAAGTTGCAACAGGCCCGGATAATTTTCATCCCACCGGGATAACAACTCAATCATGGACTCTGGCATTCCCGGGTTAAGCAAATGGATATCATACACCTGATCTCCGGAAACGATACCGGTATAGGTTCTTTTGTTTTTTGTAAAGCTGACTAATTTCATATTCGCCTTAAATTTCCCTAATTCCCTTCATGGGTCAGGGTCACAGGTTTCCCCTTTTTTCCTGCTCCCGCTCAATAGCTTCAAACAATGCCTTGAAATTTCCCTTGCCGAAACTTTTTGCGCCCTTGCGCTGAATGATTTCAAAAAAAACTGTAGGTCTGTCCTGAATGGGTTTGCTGAATATCTGCAACAGATATCCATCGGGGTCACGGTCAACCAATATGCCCAGATCCTTTAGCGGTCCCAGATTTTCATCAATCTGACCAACACGTGC
>JBGPBW010000339.1:0-4109 GCA_041481385.1 Puia sp. | reverse complement strand
GCTTCGCTGATCCCATGTCCCTTGCAATGTCTTTGACAGATTTGCCAGCTTCCTGCTGGTGCAGAATGGAGACGATTTTAGTCTCCAGGAATCGTTTCTTTTTTATAATTGACCATTTAAGTTAGAGCAAATTCTCTAATCTTGTATGGCAGAATTTCGGGGGAGCTTACAGCCATACTGAAAAGAAGAAGTGAAATTAATCTTAGAACAATTACACAAAGAAGAAAGGAATATATCGCTCAGAAACTTACCGGTTAAAACAAAATATCCTAACCCTATTAAACTAAAAAAATATTAATTTAAATTGCTGAAACACTAACTATACACTTGTCCGAATTGGTTTGACGACATACAGTGATTAGAATGATTAAATGAGTTGCCATGCACTACCGTCAATATGCTCCTGCCGATTTACTCAGAAACCTGGTGCGATACTACTGGAGTCTTGACGGACGACAATTCTCCATTTCGCGGTTGAGTATCCTAAGTTTTGGCGACCGCTACCCGCGATTAATCTTTCAAGATATAGATTGTTTTGAGCCGATCTTAAATGATGAAACAGGCGAAGAAATGCCGCTTTGTTACTTGAAAGGTGTGCGTACGCGACCGACTGAGGTCTTTATGCATGGTGCCTTTTCGCATTTCGGAGTAAGCTTTTATCCGCACGCACTTACCACTTTTTTCGGAATGGGTGCCGATGAACTAACGAATCAGATGCCCGACATCAACATGGTTTACAGGTGTAATCTTGCTGAGCGACTGAGAAACAGAACGCATCTAGACCGTGTGGCAGTCTTAGACAGTTTCTTGCTCGAGAAAATGGCGAAAATGTCTTTGGATTTTTCGGTTCAAAGCATCATTCACAAAAAGGGAGGAGTTGGTGATATGGAGATGCTCGCATCCTCGTTCAGGATATCAGAACGGCAGTTGCAGCGTAGATTTAAAAAACAGGTTGGTGTACCTTTAAAAAGATATGAGCGCATTTCGCGATTCGAGCTGGCGCTTAACCGACTCGCTACAGTCGACTATAGCGAACTTACTTCCATTGCCTTCGAACTCGGCTATACGGATCAATCGCATTTCATTAAAGAGTTTCAGGAATTTGCCGGGATGTCGCCCTACAATTTTGTGCGCAACAAAAGTGTTGGCGCAGAAAGCTCATCCTTTCTATACACCGATTGAGTGGCTGTCGTTTTTTTACAATTCTGATAAATCAGGTCTAATTAAATTGCATTAAACATACCGCATCATGGATAGAATTATCACACCCACTCTCGTTCTGCGCATTACTCTGGCTGCCGTGTTTTTTATGCATGGTATCCCCAGCATTTTTACAGGTGCTGTAAATAACTTCGGTAACCGGCATTTGAACACAGTGGGGTTTGCTCCAATTGGGTTGCCACTGGCCTGGGCAATTAAACTTTCGCACGTGGCCTGTGCAATACTGCTCATTTTAAATCGCTACATACGGCTCGCTGCCATAGTCACCATCCCGATTTTAGTGGCTGGCATCATCATGATTCACGCGGCTGAAGGCTGGTTTGTAGTGGGCGAAGGCAGAAATGGCGTGGAGTTCAATGTATTACTGATCAGTGCTCTTGTATATCTGTCCATCATCAACAAGAAAGGTGTAATTGCCTAGCCATCACTTTTTTTCGTAAAAATTTCTTCAAGGGAAGTCCAATCCTGCCACGCCATATGCACAAACGTTGCCGGCAATTTTTTCGGGACAAATTAGACAACTGATAAACGGGGGACTTAATGCCATTAAGAGCCTTTTTAGAGACCAAGGAATTATATCTCTTGAATACTCTGACGACAATGGACTGAGTTAAAGAGTAAAATAAAAAAGGAAAAGATTCCGTTGACTCTTTCTTGTTGTAATCAAGTAGGGTTGTACCGGCCCCTTATAAACTGGACAGTTTTCTAAAGGTAGTTTCGTCGTTTTTCATTTTCAAAAGGATCAGTAGGAAGATGAAGCTCCGTTGTAACAATTCTAAAATGCGTTTTAAACCGTTGAGAATTCTCCAAGAATCGACGACCGGGGAAATAGGTAAAGAATGCAGCCTGAAAAAGATCGACGGAAATAACCGGAAGCCAACAGGTAATAACGCTATCCCAATAGAAGCCGGTAATGCCCTCCAACGAGAATGCTTTGGGATGTATCAGAATCACTCCAAAAAGTCGTTACCAATCCGTCATTAATTCCTCGTAAACCCACTAGAATCGCGGAACAGTACTTTTTGTATCGGTACTGAACAAAATGTACCCTTTTGCGCAATGGATTGAAAGTCAACGAAGGAGAAGACTGGCGAAATCACCGAAAGCCGGTGAGCTCATCGGAAGTTCTTGGATAAAACTTCCCAAAATCCAGGTTGAGCGATATTAACTTTGTAAGTCTGTCCAAATAACAAGTGGCCTGTACACTTTTAAAAAGGTTAAATGTTAAAAGGAATTACACTAATCTTCATTCTTGCTTTTTGCTCAGTTGAGCACAGTCATGCACAAGACTTCAAAGGCCCGGAAACTGTATCCATTCATTCCGATAAATTAATATTGAAAGGGTTATTGTGGCTTCCTGTCGGAAGCGGACCATTTCCAACAGTTATTTTTTGTCATGGAAGTTATGGAGGTACCGATACAATTCATGATCCAGTACAGAATATATCTGTTTTGGGCCCGGTGTTTGCCCGGAAAGGGTATATTTTCCTTGGTCTCTTTCGCAGAGGTGTTGGTCTTTCAATTGAACAAGGCCTTAGCAGCACAGATCTGATGGATAAGGCATTTAAAGAACATGGACTGGAAGGGCGGAACAAAGAACAACTTCGACAACTCGAAACTGATCAATTGCAGGATATGATCTCAGGTCTCAAATTTCTGCGGGAAAGAAAAGAAGTAGATACCAATCGTATTGGAATAGTGGGCCACTCTTTTGGTGGGGGACTTACCTTACTGGTCGCTGAGTTTGATTCCCATTTAAAAGCGATCGTTATTTTCGCACCGACAGGTTATAGTTGGGATCGATCACCACTACTTCGTCAGCGTTTAATCAGTGCAATTAAAAATATTAACACGCCCATCATGATTATTCATGCCCAAAATGATTATTCCACAAATCCGGGGTATGCGATAGATAGCGTTTTGAATCAACTTGACAAACCACATATATTAATAATCTATCCGAAGTTTGGAAATTCAGTAATTGAGGGACACGCTCTGCTTTTTCTAAGTATTAAATCCTGGGAAGCTGATGTTTTCAAGTTTCTTGATGGAAACCTGCGTAGTTGATCCAGGCGAATACTTATTTTTAAACTATTACTAACATAGATCTTTGTAATAACTAATGTGACGGATCGCAATTGAGTCATTTCCTAAAATATGCGAACTTTATGTTGTTTCTAATTCGAAATACTTTTAAGTAAGTTTAAATGGCTAAAGGAATTTTATATGCTCTAATAATTACCTGTTGTTCCGCTGAGATCATTTATGCACAAGATTTCACGATCCCGGATACTATTTCCTTGCAGTCCGGCAATTTAACATTAAGAGCTTTATTGTGGCTTCCTGTCGGTCAGGGCCCTTTTGCTACTGTTATTTTTACTCTTGGAAGTTATTCTGATTCTGATACCATCCATGATCCAATAAAAGATGCATCTGTTCTGGGGCCATTGTTTGCCAGGAAGGGATATATTTATCTTGCACTTTTCCGCAGAGGGGTTGGTCTTTCAAAGTACCAGGGTTTGAATAGCGCAGATCTAATGGAAAAAGCGTTTAAACAAAATGGACAGGAACGTCGAAACGCAGTGCAACTACAACAGCTTGAGACAGACCAGTTGCAGGATATGATCGCAGGACTTGCTTACCTCATAAAAGACGGGATGTGGATTTGCACAGGATGGCGATTATAGGTCATTCATTTGGTGGATCACTAACTCTGTTGGTCGCCGAACACGAACCCTATTTAAAGGCGGTGATCGTTTTCTCCGGTGCTGGTTACAGCTGGAACCTGTCACCGGCACTTCGAACCCGTCTGATCAGCGCAGTTAAAAATATAAATGTGCCCATCATGTTTATTCATGCTCAAAATGATTACTCTACTACTCCTGGGC
>JBGPBW010000338.1:0-4134 GCA_041481385.1 Puia sp. | reverse complement strand
GTAAGCAGCCAGATCGAAGTCAATCCGGTAAGAACGGCGACCAATGAATTCGTTGCCAGCACCGGAAAAAAAGTGCTCAGCGCGCTGACCAGGGAAACAGCAATTGCGGCATTGGTACACCAGATGGAAACCAGGTAACCCCAGGCAACGAGGAAACCGGCAAAATCTCCAAGACCTTTTCGGGAATATGCGTAGGGTCCGCCATTGGCCAGGGGCATCAGTTTACTCAGATTGCTGAAGACCTTTGCCAGTAAAATGGCACCGATCGTGGAAAGTACCCAACCCAGCAGACTGATGCCACCAAACGCAGCGAGGGCGGCGGGCATCAAAAATACACCGGCACCAATCATATTACCTACGACCAGCGAAGTGCTGGTCCATAATCCAAGTTTATTTTCTTTGCGTGAGGAGTCAGACATCAGTGACGAAATGCTTAGCCGCGGGAAGATACTATTTAATCGTTATCCTGCACTACTCATGGAGTATATCCGGGCATGGGGTATTTAGCAGTGAATTATTCATAAAGCCCATTCTCAAAGTTTATTACTTTCGCTATGGATAAATACAGAGATCCAGTTGAACAAACTTCAGATGGTCGCCATGAAAATCTATAAAACAAATCGGGGAATATTCATTGAATCCGGGGACAGGTTATATGCTTCCAAAGAAAATTCCTGGGATGGATTTTTAAACCAGGAAAACTTGTACGACGCCCTCCGCGATGAAATAAGCGCTTCAAAGAATTCACATCCCCTCAATTTCCTGAACGATCTCACCATTCATGCGCCGATTCAAAACCAGGAAATATGGGCGGCCGGTGTTACCTATACGCGGAGCCGGGATGCACGAATGGAAGAATCTAAAGACGCCGGAGGTGGAAGTTTTTATGATATGGTTTACGATGCCGAGCGACCTGAATTATTTTTTAAGTCGAACCCCTACCGTTGTGTCGGACCGGGTGCTAAAGTCAGGATCAGGAAGGATTCCACCTGGAACGTCCCGGAGCCCGAGTTAACACTGGCCATAAATAACAAGGGAAAAATTGTCGGATATACCGTGGGCAACGACATGAGCAGCCGAAGTATCGAAGGAGAAAATCCATTATACCTTCCACAGGCGAAAAGTTATGACGGATCTGCTGCAATCGGACCTTGCATTTTTGTTCCTGCATCGCCCATTTCACCCGATACGGTAATTCATATGCAGATAAAAAGAAACGGTTTGGAAATGTATGCAGATGCCACTCCCATACATAAAATGAAACGTGCCCATACCGAACTGGTCGAATTCTTATTTCGGGAATGTTCATTTCCCTATGGTTGTTTTTTAATGACCGGAACCTGCCTGGTGCCCCCCAATGATTTTACCCTGAGCCCCGGAGACGAAATAATCATTCGCATCGATGGCATCGGTGAGCTTCAAAATTTTGTTGAATGAAGGACCTGATAGCATCCCAAATAATCGGTTACCGGAATGTACAGGGAAACGGAGCCCTGTTTCAGGCCCATAATCCGGTTACTGGCGTTGCCATCCCTCCTGATTTCAAGGAAGCGACGGTAGAAGAAATCAATGAAGCCGTTTCATTGGCAGATCAGGCTTTTGCGGTTTACCGAAAGACAACCGCATCCCAAAGAAGTTTGTTCCTGGAAGCCATTGCTTCCAACATTGAAGCCCTCGGTGATGAATTACTTCAAACGATACATTCTGAAACAGCGCTGCCCCTGGCCCGGCTCTCAGGGGAACGGGCACGCACAACCGCACAATTAAGACTTTTTGCACAGCTGTTACGCGACGGGAAATGGAACAGGATCATTGTTGATGAAGCATTGCCCGACAGGAAGCCGCAGCCCCGCCCGGAGATGATTCAATTGCAGGTGCCGTTGGGTGTGGTTGTCATTTTCGGCGCAAGCAATTTTCCATTGGCATTTTCAGTAGCAGGCGGAGATACGGCATCGGCCCTGGCTGCCGGTTGTCCTGTGGTATGCAAAGCGCATCCCGCACATCCTGCTACCTGTCAGCTGGTCGGCATAGCGATAACAAAAGCAGCGCAGGAAACCAATATGCCTGACGGCGTATTTTCTCTACTGCATGGATTTTCTCACCAGATAGGCGGCATGCTGGTTACACATCCACTCGTGAAAGGAGTAGCATTTACAGGTTCATTCAAAGGAGGCAAAGCGTTGTATGACCTGGTTGTTCGAAGAAAAGAACCCATACCCGTCTATGCTGAAATGGGCAGTGTGAATCCGGTTTTCTTTTTGCCTGAAGCTGTAAAGCAGGGAGGAGAAGGGCTTGCAGCCCAGTTTGCCCAATCTGTAACTCAGGGATCCGGTCAGTTCTGCACCAATCCCGGTCTCTGTATTTTCATGAATAATGAAGAAAGCCGGTCCTTCATTCAGAAAACAGCAGCTGCCATGTCAGCATCTGCGATTCATCCATTACTCACAAAAGGAATTACCGAAGCATTTGTTTCAGGTCTCCATAAGCAAAAAAATTTACCCGGTGCGCAGATCGTTTCAGCAAAAAAAGAAACGTCCGTCGAACCCGCATTGCTTTCTGTATCCGCCAAAGATCTTTTACAAACTCCAGAATATTTCGAAGAAGTATTTGGTCCATCTACGCTTGCCGTATTCGCAGATCGGAATGAGGAATTATTTCAAATCGTGGAAAAGATGCCGGGACAACTCACAGCCACTATTCATGCTGCTGAAAAAGATTATCCGGTCGCAAAGGAATTGCTGGATCTGCTTACGCAAAAAGTGGGGAGGGTTGTGATGAATGGCTTCCCGACCGGTGTGGAAGTTTCACACGCCATGGTGCATGGCGGCCCCTTTCCTGCTACGACCGACAGCCGCAGCACTTCGGTAGGTACCACCTCTATTTACAGGTTCACCCGACCCGTTTGTTATCAGAATTTCCACTCTTCCTTTGGGCTGAAAAATGGTGGTTAATACCCTGAACTTATACACAAAGTCTGTGTATCGTTAATCATTAATAATTGATAATCAATAATTTGAGAAAGCATAGTGAATCTCCTTCGTAAAACACCCTATGAGGTGAAGAGCCCGGGTATTATCTTTCATTCACAACTACAGCTCTCCGTAATTTGAAAAACCCGAATTATCTGGACCCCGGACAAAGCTGTATCCTTCCCCCAATATTCCTGTGACGAACTTTCAACGCTAACAATCCAAACCCTGGTTCAGCATTGTTTTACCCGAAACGAAAACGATGTTGACTACTCAATTTGCAAAAGCATTTTATCTATGCAGTTCCTTTTTATTGACAACCACTCCGCTCACGATGAAGTCGGTGCGTGCAGGAACTAATACAGACAGACTATCTGCCGCCAGACGATCTCCTCTCGATAAGCCGCAGGTAAAACTGAACCGGAAGAGCATGATATATGTGAAAAAATATATCAGGACTCAAAAAGCTTGTCTCGTAAATGTTAAGAAACGCAGTGAGGTTCCTTTTTATATTATTGACTCGGTCTTTACCAGCCATCATCTCCCGGTGGAATTGAAATATCTCGCAGTAATTGAATCAGAACTAAAACCTGCCGCAACCAGCCATGTAGGAGCAAAAGGCCCCTGGCAATTTATGCCGGAAACGGCGCACGTATTGGGTTTGAAGGTTAACCGTCATTGTGATGAACGTTCCAATTATTATAAGAGTACAATTGCCGCCGCAAAATACCTCAGGGATCTGTATGCGCTTTTTGACGACTGGCTGTTGGTGCTGGCAGCATATAACGGCGGACCCAAACCGGTTTACAATGCCATCCATAAATCAGGCAGCCGGAATTTCTGGGTTCTTCAGGGTTATCTGCCGGCGGAGAGCAGGGAGCATGTTAAAAAATTTATCGCCACCCATTACTATTTTGAAGGCAGGGGAAGTGTAACGACACTCACAAAATCAGAAAATGCTGCTTTCAAAAAAACGGTTGATGTATTTACAAAATCACTTCAAACACCTAAGCTAACCGAAAATATAAAACCCGCATCAATCGAAAATACAAACCCATCACCGAATACTCAGGTTGCTATGTATGATATGAAATGGATTATTGAAACAGAAAATAAAAAGTATGATTACAATCAGTTTATTTCACCTGTTAATAAGAGTTTATCG
>JBGPBW010000337.1:0-4135 GCA_041481385.1 Puia sp. | reverse complement strand
TTCATCATCATCTTAGTCTTAACGGGAAGCCACGCCCGATTCCATATCCCAGTTGCCATGAAGGCGGAGCAGTTTTTCAATAACGTCCCGCACACAACCCTCGCCTCCTCTGTGGGGTGAGATATAACGCGCAGTCTGCAGGATTTCGGGAGCTGCATCGGCAGGTGCGCAGGGCATGCCTGCTTTTTTCATTGCCCGATAATCCGGAACATCATCCCCCATATACAAAGTTTCTGCCCAACTAAGTTTCTGCGCTACCAGGAATTCTTCGATTATCTGAATTTTATCTGTTACATTAAGAAATATATGGGTGATACCCAGTTTTTCCAAACGTGTGCCGGCTCCCTTACCATTACCGCCGGATATTACGGCTAGGGTATACTTCTTTTTCACAGCCAGCTGCAGCGCATAACCATCTTTAATATTCATCCGCCGAACCTGTTCCCCGGTCTCAAATACCCAGACACTACCGTCGGTCAGTACGCCGTCGATATCAAATATGAGCGTGGTGATGGGTTTGAATGATTCCAGCAGGTTCATGAACAATTTTGCTGCAAAAGTATTGTTTTAAGCTTAAAGCCTAACGCTTAACGCTTAACGCAGTTTTTTGTATTTCAAATGTGAACATTTCATAAATGCGTAAAAGATCGGGGTATGCTTTTAATACATGCAGGTGTTTGTCCATGGTCAGCCGGTCATTCCTGATCGCTGGTCCCGTTTGTGTTTCGGACGGAGAAATATTCCGCATACGCATCGCCGTTTCTTCCACGAGTGGCTGCAATACTGCAAAGGAGATATTTTCCTTTTCACAGAATTTTTCAGCAACAGTGTATAAACAATTTGTGAAATTATTAACCAGTGTGGCAGCGAGGTGATATTTCAATCTGGTCTGATCATCGGCCTCCAGTACGATTTCTGCAATCGAATGTGCAAACATCATAAACAGTTCTCTCGCTTGCGGATTATTGCCATCCACCAACAGGGTCAGCGCTGGTAAATGTTCGATTTCCCGGCGCAGGCTTTGCAGGGGCCAAATCACTCCATATGAATCACCCGGATTTTTTGCCGCATCGAGTGAAACGGCACCTGCGGTGTGCGCAACTGGAAAATTGATTTTTCCAACTGTACTGATAAAAGTTTTAATCGCATCGTCGCTGAGGGCAACAATCATCAGGTCTGCCTTTTTTTCGATGGCAGTCACTGAAGAAGTGGAACCTGAATTCAGTAGCTGTGCCAGGCGGCGGGCATGTTCTTCCTGCCGGCTGTAAACCTGGATTATCCGGTGACCGGCTGCGAGTGATTTGCGTCCTAAAATCGTGGCCGTATTTCCGGATCCGATGAGTATGATATCCATGGGAAAATTCCGGTTGGCCCGGAGGACTAGGATTTCTTTTTCTGTGATTTGGGTGCCCAGATCGCCAGCATTCTTTTTCCTTCCATTTTGGGCATGCCTTCAAGCACACCCACTTCATTCAGGCGCTCTGCAAATTTCAATAGAAGCAATTCTCCCCTTTCACGAAATTGGATGGCCCTTCCTTTAAACTGGACATAGGCTTTTACTTTATCGCCATCTTTAAGAAATTTTTCAGCATGTTTTGCTTTAAAATCAAAATCATGATCGTCCGTATTGGGCGTGAAACGAATTTCTTTCACTTCGGAGGCCTTGCTCTTGGCCTTCATCTCCTTTTCCTTCCGTTTCTTTTCGTAAAGAAATTTATTATAGTCGATGATTTTGCAAACCGGCGGATCAGCGTTTGGAGAAATTTCCACGAGATCAAGTGCCTGGTCCTGCGCCATTTTTAACGCGTCTGTTGTTGGGTAAACACCGACAGTGACATTTTCTCCCACCAATCGTACATTGGGTACGCGGATCATATTGTTGGTACGGTGTTCCTGTTGTTGCTCTTTTCTGAATCTTGGATTAAAATTACCTCTTGGAGGCCTCGGTGGAAATGCCATTTATTGTTTTTAGTTGAACGATACTTAAGATCCGTTTCATTTTCAGGATCTTAATTTTATTTCTGATTTTATTTCTTTTATAAAGGTTTCAACGTCCTGTGAACCAAGATCCCCCTTGCCCTGTCGTCTGACCGCTACTTTATTTTCAGTCACTTCCTTTTCGCCGATAATCAGCATATAAGGCACCCTGGCCAGCTCGGTATCTCTGATTTTCTTGCCAATCTTCTCACTACGGTCGTCAATAGCTGCACGAATATCCGCATTTTTAAGGGATTCCAGAACAGTTTGTGCATAGTCCAAGTACTTATCACTGATTGGCAGCAATTTAACCTGCTGGGGGGCCAGCCACAAGGGAAATTTTCCGGCATAATGCTCCAGTAAAAAACCAATGAATCTTTCGTGTGTACCCAGGGGAGCCCGGTGGATAATCAGGGGGGTATCGGGCCGGTTTTCACTGTTGGTATATTCCAGGTTAAACCGCCTTCCCTGGGCAAAATCCACCTGGTTGGTGGCCAGGGTAAACTCACGTCCGATAGCGCTCCAGATCTGGACATCGATCTTGGGTCCATAAAACGCGCCTTCACCCTTCACTTCTATAAAAGGTGTTTTCGTGTCCTGCAAAACTTTACGCACCATATCTTCAGTTTCCAGCCAGAGTTCCGGTTCATTTACATATTTTTCACCCAGTTTAGCCGGATCATGCAGACTGAACCGCATGACATATTTCTCAATTCCGAATATTTTGAAATACTTCTGGTACATTTCGTTAACCGCCCTGAATTCCTTTGCGAAGTCATCCTTACTGCAATAAATATGTGCGTCATTCATATGCAGGCAGCGGACGCGCATCAGCCCGAATAATTCGCCGCTTTGTTCATAACGGTAACAAGTGCCATACTCCGCCAGCCTGAGTGGCAGGTCTTTATAACTTCTCGGCTCGGCCGCAAATATTTTATGATGATGGGGACAGTTCATGGCTTTCAGGTAGTACTTAGTGCCATCCAATTCCATGGGTGGATACATACTTTCCTGATAGTATGGCAGGTGCCCGCTGGTCAGGTAGAGGCTTTCTTTGGCGATATGGGGTGTGACAACCCGCTGGTATCCAGCCGCCGATTCGGTTTCCTTTGCCAGCTTCTCCAGTTCTTCAATGATAATCGTTCCATTCGGCATCCAGAGTATGAGACCCTGGCCTACGTCGTCATCCATGGTGTAAATACCCATTTCCTTGCCCAGCTTACGGTGATCGCGTTTTTTGGCCTCTTCGAGCATGAGCAGGTATTCGTCCAGCTCTTTTTTTGATGGGAAACTTACCCCGTAGATTCGGGTCAGTTGTTTATTTTTTTCATCTCCTTTCCAGTAAGCCCCCGCGATATTGGTCAGTTTCATCGCTTTTATAGCTCCCGTATCAGATATGTGCGGACCCCGGCAGAGATCCGTGAATCCCCCCTGTGTATAAAAAGTAATTTCTCCGTCTTTCAGATTGTTGAGCAAATCCAATTTATATTCATCCCCTTTTTCCTGGAAAAATCGAATCGCCTCAGCTTTAGGCACTTCTTTCCGAACAAAACGACTTTGCCTTGCCCCCAGTTCTGCCATTTTTACTTCCAGTTTTCGCAGATCTTCTTCCGTAATTTGCCGGTCGCCCAGATCCATATCATAGTAGAATCCGTTATCTACTGCGGGTCCGACCCAGAATTTAACGCCCGGGAACAAAGATTCCACAGCCTCTGCCATAAGATGAGCAGTAGAATGCCAGAATGTTGATTTCCCTTCCGGATCATTCCAGGTAAGCAGTTTCACGGTAGCATCCTTCTGAATGGGACGGTTGGCATCCCAGACCTCTCCGTTTACGCTGGCCGCAATAACTTTCCGGGCCAGTCCTTCACTGATTGATTTGGCTACGTCGAGGGAACTGCTTCCTTCCGGATATTCCCTTACTGCACCATCTGGTAATGTAATTTTTATCATGCAACGTTTTATTCCTTTAAGGGTTGCAAAATTAACAAACTCTTGCCAGAATTCGCTTTCTCCCCATTCTCCGAAATTTATTTTTATCTAATTTGCCACTGATGAAAAAGGGAATTCATTTAGTCTGCTTTTTTATGATGTCGATTGGTTTTCCCCTGTCGGGATTGTATGCGCAGTATCTGACTGGCATATGGAGGGGACATTT
>JBGPBW010000336.1:0-4163 GCA_041481385.1 Puia sp. | reverse complement strand
AGCTGCCACATTTGTGGAACAGCCGTTCCGTGTCCGAGATCTATGGAAATATTTTTGACTGGCTCAACCTGCACGATACCACAGTAGTCATCGTCATCATTATCATGGTGCTTGTCGCCATACTAAACCTGGTTACCTGCCTGATCATTTTACTATTGGAAAGAACACAAATGATCGGACTGTTGAAAGCGCTGGGCTCCCGCGATGGTACGATCCAACGCGTGTTTCTTTATCATGGTGCCCTGATCACGTTCGGAGGAATTATTCTGGGAAATCTCGCCGGTCTGCTGATCTGCTGGCTTCAACAACATTACGGTTTCATTCGGTTACCAGAAGAAACATATTTCATTTCTACCGCTGCAGTACAAATCACCTGGATACAGGTTTGCCTGGTGAACGCTGGTACTTTCGTGATTTGTTTTGTTGTTTTACTCCTCCCCAGTTTCTTCATTATCCGCAGGCTGAGTCCGGTGAAAGCAATCAGTTTTGACTAGTTCCTACCATGCGGGATAACAGTATGCCCGCAGCCACTGCCACATTCAGTGATTCCGCATTTCCATACCGCGGTATACGTATTCTTTTGGTGGCCAGTATTTCCAGCGACTCGCTGATTCCTCTGGATTCATTGCCCAGTAATAGAATGCCATTTGTTACAGCCAAATCATCTGAAAGGTCCTCTCCTTCCAGCGAGCTTGCGAATACCGGAATTCCTGGATTTGCGCGGATGTATTCTTCCGGATCTGTATACAACATCTGTACGCGTATAACGCTTCCCATGGCTGACTGAACCACTTTTGGATTAAATACATCTGCTGAATCCCTGCTGGCTACAACCAGATTGACACCGAACCAGTCAGCCGTGCGCAGTATTGTGCCCAGGTTTCCGGGGTCCTGAATCGTATCGAGTAATAGAACCAGGTTTTCTTCGGATGGTTTGTTAGTAAAAACAGGTTTTGCAAAAACGCCCAGCACCTGGTTAGGTGTAACAAGGGTGGAAATCCTCTCCAGTTCTTTTTCATTTACCTCAACCACAAGATCTTCTTTGCCTTTCAGATTCATTTCATTCGATCGCAGCCAGTCAGTCGTTGCAAAGCAATGTACAAGACGGCAATTGTCCGATTGAATCAGTTCCAACACAATCTTCGGACCTTCTGCAACAAAGACTCCGTCTGCATCGCGGAATTTTTTATGGCCTAAACTTTGGATATATTTGACCTGCGTACTTACAAGCATGGATTCCCCGTTTAATTAATATGTCATATTGCCGGCAAGTTACATCATCACTGGTCAGACCTGTAATCGTTCCGGCGATACTGTTTTTAGGCCTCTTTTCCTGCCGTGTTCCCAAAAACTTTCAGAAGGGTAAACCCTTTGTCTTCAAAACGACCATTAAAGTAGAGGGCAAAATAAAGGGAGACGAAAAACAGGACCTTCTCCAACGACTGGAAAATCAAATGGACGACAGCCTTCAGACAAAAACGGTTACTGGATTTAACTGGCCACCTCCACTCATTGCCAATAAGCTGAACAACCCGCCCGTTTTTGATACGGCAAATGTCGGTCGTTCCGTCGTTTTCATGAAAGCCCTGTTGAATGCAAATGGCTTTTATGCTCCCGTCATTCAGGATACGGTAATTTACGTGACAGTCAATAAAGGAAAAATAAAAAAGCATGGAAAAGACAAGGGTCTAAGTAAGGAACAGGAAAGGGTGATCGTCCATTTTATAGTGAAGCCCGGTAAACAATTGATATTCGATTCGGTCGGTTTTAGCCTATCCACTCCTGAACTCCAGAAAATCACCATGGACTCCCGTGAGCACTCCCTGATCAAAGTGGGCAAACCGTATTCCAGGTCAATACTGACCAGTGAAATAAATCGTCTGGTAGATAGTTTTCGAAACAACGGATTTTACAGGTTCTCCAAAGAAGATCTGTATATAGAGCATGATACTGTGTTTTCTGCTTTGATTGACCCTTCTCTGGATCCGATCGAACAGGCAGAATTACTCGAAAAACTTAAACAGAAAAAGGAGAATCCAGCTGTAACAGTGGTGGTGCGTCAGAGACCTGTGCGCGATTCCAGTCACTTACAAAAATATTATATCGGGGACGTGACGGTATATCCTGATTTGCCTACAGGGGTGGATACGGGGTACAACCACACGGATACCACATTAATTAACCAGATACGGTTTATCAACCGTTCGAATAAATTCAAACTGTCCTTCCTCGCCGGCAATATTTTTTTATACCCGGGGGGTCTGTATAAACAACAGAACTACTACCATACCGCAAACCGCCTTAGCCAGTTTTCTGCCTGGGAATACAATAACATCGAATTTCAGCGATCGGCGCTCAGTGACAGTCTGCTGGATGTTACCCTGCGCATGTATCCTGCAAAAAAACAAAAAATCTCGGTATCGCTTGAAACCAGTTACAATACCAACGATATTGTAACGACAACCAATGTTCTGGGAATCAGCGTAATCCTGGGTTTGCAGAACCGAAACGCCTTTAAACAATCCATCCTGACCAATACCAATTTATCAGGCGGGATAGAGTTGGGTTCCCATTCCATCCAAACACTACTCGCCAGTTTGTCCCATACCATTGCAATCCCCCGAATCATCAATATCATTCCATTTAGCCATTTCCCCTCTAACCTGGATAGTAAGGGCTTCCGCACCCAGACCCTGATCAACGTGAATGCGAACTACACCCGACGCATTGATTTTTTTACATTTGAAAGTATCAACGGATCTTTTGGTTACCAGTGGTCGAAAACCAGACTGCGCTCAGACAGGGACAAAACGATTTCAATAACGAAGAGTTATTTATGGAAGCCCATCAATATCGAAAACACTTCCCTTCCTATTACTTCAGACAGCTTTAACACCCTGTTGACCAATAATCCCGCGCTCCAGCTTTCATTTCGAACCGGTCTGGTCATCGGGGAACAGTTTACCTATAATATCGTTCGCGTCAAAGAAAATAAAATCAATTATTTCCTGGTAGGCGTTGAAGAAAGCGGTGCCCTTCTGGGATTTATTAAATCACTGGATCAGGGTTCACTGGTCCGTTATATCCGGGGAGAAACGGAATTCAGACACAATATTGATTACAATAAAAAAAACCAACTGGTGTTTAGGTTATATGGAGGGGCCGGTTACGCTTATGGATTGACGAGCACGGGTTATGAACACACACTTCCCTTTTTTAAAGCTTTTTATTCGGGAGGGCCCAACAGTATGCGTGCATGGCAGGTCCGAAACCTCGGTCTGGGTTCATCGAAATATTATAGCGACTCCTTATCACAATATGACCTGCGCTTTGGGGATGTCAAATTGGAAGGCAATGTGGAATACCGGTTTCTGCTGGGTACCCTGTTCGGCATCAAGTTCAAGAGCGCGATTTTTACCGATATCGGTAATATCTGGAGCTGGAAACCCATTTCCAATGATTCGACGGGAGTGGGAAGTGATTTCCATTTCAATAGTTTCTATAAGGAACTTGCCTACGGGGCAGGAACAGGATTGAGAATGGATTTCAATTATTTCCTGATCCGCCTAGATTGGTCTTACAAAATTAAAGACCCCCAGGCCCTGAAGGGATCAGACACCTGGTTTTATAACCTATCTCTGGGAAGTGGTCAACTCCAGCTTGGAATCAATTATCCGTTCTGATACTAATCTCGGCAGCATCTGGTTCAATAGCATCTTCCAGTTTGTAAGTGCCAATCCGGGTCCGGCAAAGTGAACTGAGATAAGCCCCGCATCCGAGGGCCTCCCCCACATCATTAACCAGACTGCGTATATAGGTGCCCGTTGAACAAACAACCCGGAAAGAAACAAGCGGTAATTTTTCAATCTTCATCTCAAAAACACGGATCGTTACTTTTCTTCCATCCAATGCCACCGCTTTTCCCTGACGTGCGAGATCGTAGGAACGGATACCATCTTTTTTTATAGCGGAATATACTGGAGGGACCTGAATGATTTCACCTGTAAACTGACGACAAACTTTTTCCAGGTCTGCTGCCTGGATCAACGAAAAATCCTTCGGATTTTCAGGAGTTGTTTCCAAATCATAGGAAGTTGTAGTCGCTCCCAGGATTAAAGATCCGGTGTATTCTTTTTCCTGCGACATATATTCGCTGATCTTTT